>NZ_JBSFMM010000016.1:0-83523 GCF_053599555.1 Streptomyces sp. NPDC000941 | reverse complement strand
GTCGACGCGTCATGATGATCGACCGTGCTGCTGCGACTGGCCTACCTGGGAGTGACCAACGCGTTCGCGCTGCTGCGTCTGCTGCCGATGAGCGACCGGAACCAGGATGCGGAGATCCTGGCCCTCCGCCATCAGATCACAGTGCTCGAACGCCAACTCGGCGGTGCTCGAGTACGGTTCGCTCCGGGCGACCGGGCGTTCCTGGCGGCGCTGCTGCACCGGCTGCCGTTGCCGGTTCTGCGGCGCGTGCGGCTGCTCGTGCGTCCTGACACGGTGCTGCGCTGGCATCGCGATCTCGCCAGGCGCCGTCATGCCGCCTTATCGCGGCCCAAGCGACCCGGTCGACCTCGTACAGCACGGTCCATCCGGATTCTGGTACTGCGCCTGGCGAGGGAGAATCCGAACTGGGGCTACAGGCGCCTTCACGGCGAGCTGCTCGTGCTGGGAGTGAAGGTGGCCGCCTCGACCGTATGGAAGATCCTGAAGGATGCCGGTGTCGATCCGGCGCCCGACCGGAGCTCCGTCATCCCCGCACGGCCCCACGGAACGGCAGGTCAGCCGCGTTCGTGAGCATCTGACGCGTTTCACGTCTTGCAATGTTGGAATCAGATCGACTCGACCGGCCATCGACCGGAAGAATCCACAGAAGACCAGGTCATGGGCCCTTCGACACAGGCTCCAGAATGGCGACGCACTCCACGTGCGAGGTCATCGGATTCACGTCAGGGCTGACGCAGGCGAGGGAAGCTGCAGGTCAGGCCCCATTCTCCGTGGAGCCCGCCTGGATGGTGACCGTAGGTAACCTCCGGCAGGGCATCGGCGTGCGACAACGGGGGCAGCCCTCCTGGAGATGCTGACCGATGGTCGGGATGAGTCCTGGAGTGGGGATGCCGAGGTCGTTGATCAGCTCGGCGAGAGCGCGAAGCACTGGTCCCACCCCCGCCCGGGGCTGTCATGTCGTGTGGATGGCGACCCTCAAGACTGGAAGTACTCGGCCTGGGGCGACCTCTCGTTCGCCGATGCGCTCGGCTCCCATACGCAGGTAGAACCCTTCGGCGTGAGGGTCGGATTCCAGGGTCAGGGTGTGAAAGCCCGCGCTGCGGGCCGAGGCGACGGCGTGTTCCCAGAGCGTCCGCCCCAGCCCGGTGCCGATCACCCCAGGTTCGAGGAACAGGTCTGCCAGGTCGCCGTGCGGAGGTTCGCCTGTGATCTGGTAATAGCCCGCCACCACACCGTTCCGCTCCGCGACAACGACATGCCCGTCACGAATGGTGGCGGAGCTGACCGACAGCATTTCCGCCATCCGATCCAGCATCGCCTGTGGATAACCCCAGTGCCCCTTCGACCGCCGTGTCAGCGCCGTGAGCACTCCCGCCTCATCGGGCTCAGCAGTTCGTAAGATGATCTCGTTCATGGGGCGGAGTATCACCCGCCTTGCCCTTGTGGAGCGAGGGGATTTCACTCGGCAGACCCCGGTCGCGTCCCAGCGCCAGGACTTTGCGGGGGCCAGCCGGATGGTGACTGTAGGTGGTCTCCTGAGGCGTACCGGCTCCATGTCCCGCCGGTCTCTCTGAGGATTCGGGTGGTGGTCTTGTCGTGGTAGCCGAGAGCGTCCGCGACGACGGGGGCGGGTATCTCCAGGAGTTGTTGCCGGATGGCGGCGCCGCGGGCGGCTGCGGCCGTGACGCCTACCTTGTTGAGGAGCGCGGACAGGTGGTCGGGGCGGAACGGCTGGCCTGCCCGGCGGCTGGGGAAGAGCCAGCGGGATGCCGGGTTGGTGGCTGTGTCCATCGCGACATGGAGCTGGGCATCTGCCCTCACCTGCGCGGAGAGCCTGGGGAGGATCTCGTTGTCGAGCCGCTCGGCGTAGGGGTCGAAGACCCGCACGAACTGGACGACCGGCATCTGCCGGAACCGCCGGGCGAAGAACGCCTACAGCCGCAGCAGGTTAGTGGTGTGCCGAGGCAGGAACAGCGCCAGCGGGCACAGCAGGCACACCCACGGCCGGGCGGGGCACGGCTTGCCCTTCGGGCCGTGCACTCCGGCCAGCTGGTCCGCGCAGGCCGCGGTGAACACATCGCGTTCGCCGCCCACCAGCTCAGCCATCGCCTCCGCGTCCAGCTGCAGGCGCCGCACCGCCTCGGGGAAGGCGGCAGCCAGCTCCGCCGCGGCCTCGCTGGTCAGCACCACCGGCGGCAGGGCCTTGCGCAGGATGTCGGCCTGCCCGTCCTCGATGATCGACTCCACGGCGTCCAGCTGGGCCGGCGTCGTGGGGGTGACGTAGTGATCGCCTTCGGTCCGGGCCGTGTGGTTGGGGTCGATGGTGGTGCGCCCGGTCCATCCATGGCGGGCCAGCCGCTCCTCGTAGGTGGCACGGATCCGGCCCCGGTGGACCTCCAGCCGCATCCCGGCATCGTCCACGAGCTTCAGGTCACGGATGAAGTCCCGCTGCGGCTTGTGGGTCCGCTGGTGGCCGACGATTCCGTTCGTGCCGTGCGGCTCGGCCGGGATCCACAGCGCCTCCCGCAGCTCCGGCGGGGCGAAGGTCCGTAGCTGGGCGGCGTGCGCGAGCCACTGCTCCAGCAGCCGAACGGCCTGCCGGGGCGGGGCGGCGCCCTCCCGGCCGGTTGCGCCCCTTGTAGTAGGCCAGGAGAATCGTCGCCTCGCCCGCCCACTCGATGTCGCCGACCTCCAGGTCGTCGATGCCGTCCGGCACCACGCCGCTGAGCAGACCGAACAGCAGGCGGTAGGCGATCTGGACGCGCGGCGTCGGGAACAGGCTCTCGCGCACCGAGCGCACCGCGGCGTAGGAGGCATCCGGGTGCTTACGCACGTAGCCCCGGACGTAGGAGCAGTACGCGTGCCCGGCGAGCGGGCCGTCCCGGAGCATCAGCCAGGCGATGTCCGCTTCGCTGTGCCGGCGGCTGACTCGGGGATCCTGACCGCTCGCCGCGAGGTTCAGCAGTTCGCGCTGCCGACGGCGGCTTGCGTCGATGACCGTACGGCAGGCGTTCTCCAGCCGCTCCCACTCGCCGTCGGTGTACGCCACATAACACGCAATCAACAGGCTCCACGCTCTGCCGAACCCAGGCTGACCAGCTATTTCACCCGCCCCGACTGACCGCACCACTACACCGGTGAAGTGGAACCCGGCGTCCACCCGACACGAGAGCCGGGCCCTCAGCCTGCCCCAACCCCGAAAGACCGCACCTCGCAAACACAGAGTCCCCGTCAGCACACCGACGAGGACTCATGAACGATCGAGGCCAAAGGCCAAGGATTGCGCCGTTCCCCGCGCCCCTGAAAGCCCTGAAGGCCCTGAAGGCGAAAAACTGGGGCGTAGCCCCGTTTTTCAGGGGCGCGGGGAACTGCGCGACCAGCCCCCACCCACCCGCAGGCGAACATGCACCCGCGGCTCCCATTACTCCCGGGGGAGTAATCCGCACCCCCCGCCACCCCAGGCAGTACCCGCAGGCTCCCCCTCCCGTCCGACGTAAACCCCTCCCCGTGCCGGAAGGCTGACAGCTGAAACGGTAGTCGTCGTAGCGAGGGAGATCTGCTCATGACGGTCGGGAAGACAACCACGAAGGGCGTGGGACGCAGGCGGGCCGTGCCCTGGGCGCTGCTCGGGCTATGGGTGGCCGTGCTCGCGCTGGTCGGCCCGTTCGCGGCGAAGCTCGCCGACGTGCAGCACGACCGGGCCACCGACTACCTGCCCTCCAGCGCCGACTCGACCCAAGTGGCCCGGATACAGGACGCGCTGCCCGGGGGCGAGAGCACCGAGATGGTGATCGTGTATCACCGGGGCGGCGGGCTGAGCGCCGACGACCGGCGGGTGGCGGCCGGGCAGGTCGAGGAGATCGCCGAAGCGCATGAGCTGGTCGGCGGGGCGCCCAAGGGGATTCCGTCCGACGACGGTACGACCCTCATGTACCCCGTCGTCAGCAACGAGCCCGGGAGCGACGAGAAGCTGCGGGACGCGCTCGTCGAGGACGTCCGGGGCATCGCCCGCGGCCAGGACGGGCTGAGCGTCGAGGTGGGCGGCACCGGAGCGCTCGGCACCGACGCCGGGAAGGTCTACGACTCACTCGGCGGGCCACTGCTCTACACCACCGTCGCCGTCGTCGCCCTCCTGCTGATCCTGATCTACCGCAGCCCGGTGCTGTGGCTCGTGCCGCTCGTAGTCGCCGGCATCGCCGACCTCATGTCGATGGGCGTCGCGTACGGGCTCAACCAGGCCTTCGGTACCACCGTCACGGGCCAGAGCTCCGCCGTGATGACGATCCTCGTGTTCGGCGCGGGCACCGACTACGCACTGCTCCTCGTCTCCCGCTACCGGGAGGAACTGCGGCGCATCGAGCGCCCGTACGAGGCCATGGTCGCCGCCCTGCGCGGCTGCGGGCCCGCCGTGCTCGCCTCCTCCGGCACCGTCGCCGCCGGCCTGCTGTGCCTGCTCGCCGCCGATCTCAACAGCAGCCGCGGCATGGGCCCGCTCGGCACGGTCGGTGTGCTGTGCGCGCTGATCGCGATGCTGACACTGCTCCCCGCCGTCCTCGTACTGCTCGGGCGGCGGGTCTTCTGGCCGCTCGTACCGGCCTACGGCAGCGAACCCAAACAGCGGCGGAGCCTCTTCGCCGCGATGGGCGACTCCGCCGGACGCAGGCCGCTGACCGTGCTCGCGACCGGAGCCGTCCTGCTCGGCGCACTCGCCCTCGGCACGCTCAACCTGCCGGGACCGGTCAAGCAGGAGGACTCCTTCGTCACCAAGCCGGAGGCCGTCACCGCCATGGAGACCCTCGCCCGGGCTTACCCCGAGCGCGGCACCCAGCCCATCGACGTGATCACCCCGGCGGACCGCGTCGACCGGACCCTCGCGGCGATCCGGGACACCCGGGGAGTCGAGAGCGCTGAGAAGGGCCGTACCGGAGACGGCTGGGCCGAGATCTCCGTCATCGCGAAGGACACACCCCAGTCGGCGGGAGAGACCGCCACCATCAAGTCCCTGCGCAGCGAACTGAAGGGCTCGTACGTCGGCGGGGACAGCGCCGAGCAGATCGACCTGGAGGACACCAACAGCCGGGACACGAAGATCGTCGTACCCCTGGTCCTCGTCTCGGTGCTGCTCATCCTGTTCGTCCTGCTGCGCAGTCTCGTCGCGTCGCTCATCCTGGTGGCCGCCGTGGTCGCGGTCTGGGGCGCGGCCCTCGGGATCGGCGGGCTGGTCTTCGGGCCGGTCCTCGGCATCAAGGGAACCGATCCGGGGCTCGGGCTGCTGTCCTTCGTGTTCCTCGTCGCCCTCGGCGTCGACTACGGCATCTTCCTCATGCACCGGATGCGGGAGGAGTCCCTGGCCGGCGCGGAACCGGCCGCCGCCGCGCTCACCGCCCTGCGGAGCACAGGCGCCGTCATCGCCTCGGCCGGCCTGGTCCTCGCCGCGACCTTCGCTGTGCTGATGAACATGGGGCTCGTGCAACTCGTCGAACTCGGCTTCGTGATCGCCGTCGGCGTACTCCTCGACACCTTCCTCGTACGGACGTACCTGGTGACCAGTGCCAGCGTCGCCCTGCGCCGGAAGATGTGGTGGCCGGGCGCCCTCTCCCGCGAACCCGCGCCCGGCGCCGGGCCGTCCGAACCGACCGAGCCGCCGCGGCAGCCGGAACAGGTCGGCGCGCCCTGACCTGCCGGGCTCACCACAGCCGACCGGGCGCGTCTTCTGCCTTCTGCCGGAGAGGCGCCCCCATGACGGAAGATGGAGTCGTGCAAGATCGGGGAGCGACCTCAGCCGCAGGGGACCTGAGAACCACCGTCGTACGGGGTGACGCGCGGCCCCGCCGGATCGAGCGCGTCATGGCGGTCATCAACCGGGACCCGCTCACCGCGCCGCACCGCACCCGCAACGACGCGTTCCTCGCCGTCGGTGTCGCCGTGCTCGCCGTCATCTTCGCGTTGCTCATCGACGACGGACGCCCGCTCGGCCCGCCCGGCTGGGCCCTGCTGGCCGGCGCCCATGTGCCGCTCGTGTGGCGGCGCAGCCGTCCGCTGCTCGTGCTGCTCGCGGTGGCGGCCTGCGTCACCACGCACCACGCCCTCGACTACAACCACGCCGTACCGATCCCCGCGACCCTCCTGGCGCTCTACACGGTCGCGGCGACCGGCACGGTACGCCGCTCGCTGCTCACCGCTGTCGTCGTCCTCGGCCCGACGCTGATCATCAACAGCTTCACCAACCCGGACGGGGCAGTGGAGCTCCTGCGGATCTCCGGCTGGATCATCGCGGTCCTGTTCTTCGGCGTCGACGCCCGCTTCTACCGCCAGTACGTCGCCTCCATCGTCGAGCGGGCCGAGCGGGCCGAACGGACCCGCGAGGAGGAGGCGCGGCGCCGGGTCGTCGAGGAGCGGCTGCGGATCGCCCGCGACCTGCACGACCTGCTCGCGCACAGCATCACCCTGATCGGTGTGCAGACGTCCGTGGCGGCCCACGTCCTCACCGCGGATCCGGACCGGCTCGACCGCAAGGCGGTCGCCCAGGCGCTCGACGACATCGCGGAGACCTGCCGGACGGCCCGGGGCGAGTTGCGTACGACGCTGGAGGTGCTGCGGGCGAACGAGATGAGCGTGAGTGTCGGAGGGGAACGGGAGTGGGTGGCCGAACCCGGCTCCGGATCGAGTTCCGGTTCCGGGCTCGGCTCTCCGGACGGGCGCGCGCCGCTGCCCGGGCTCGACGGGCTGGGCGCGCTCGCGGAGGCGGCCAGGGTGGCCGGAGCCAAGGTCGAACTGTCCGTCCACGCGGACGGCGTACCGCCCTCGGTGGGCGCCGCCGCCTACCGGATCGTGCAGGAGGCGCTCACCAACGCCGTACGCCACGGGGGCCGCGACGACTTGACCGTCCGGGTGGGACTGCGGGCGGCGGAGGGGACCCTGCGGGTGACCATCACCGACGACGGGGCGGGGCAGGGGACGGGCCAGGGGACGGGCCACGGGGTGAGTAGCGCGGTGCGCAACGGGGTGGGGCACGGGCAGGGAGCCGTCGGCGGCGCGCCGGGGTTCGGGCTCGTCGGGATGCGTGAGCGGGCCCGTAGCGTGGGCGGCACACTGGACGCCGGACCGGGCCCCACCGTGGGCTTCGAAGTGACCGCCGAGCTGCCCCTGCCCCGGGAGGAGCCCTCGTGACGGCCCCGATGCCGATCCGCGTACTGCTCGCCGACGACCAGACCCTCGTACGGGCCTCGTTCACGATGCTCGTCGCGTCCGCCGGGGACATGGAGGTCGTCGCCGAGGCGGGCACCGGGCGGCAGGCCGTGGACCTCGCCCGTTCCGCGAGGGCCGACCTCGTCGTGATGGACATCCGCATGCCCGACCTGGACGGCATCGAGGCGACCCGGCTCATCGCCGCCGACGAGGACCTGGCGGGCGTGAAGGTGCTCGTCCTGACGACGTACGACACCGACGAGCACATCGTCGACGCGCTGCGGGCCGGGGCGTCCGGCTTCCTGGTGAAGGACATCCGGCCGGCCGAACTCCTCGACGCCATCCGGACCGTGGCCGCCGGGGACTCCCTGCTCTCGCCAGGACCCACCTCACGGCTCATCGCCCGTTTCCTGCGCGCACCCGACACGGCGACGTCAGCGGTGGGCGGCCCGGACGGGCTGTCCGAGCGGGAGCGGCAGGTGCTCACCCTGGTCGCGCGCGGGTTCAACAACACCGAGATCGCCGAAGCGCTGGGGCTCAGCCCGCTCACCGCGAAGACCCATGTCAGCCGGATCATGGGCAAGTTGGGGGCACGTGACCGGGCGCAGCTGGTGATAGTGGCGTACGAGTCGGGGCTCGTGATACCCGGGGCGGTCTGAGCGCCGCCGCCAAGTTCCGTCCCTACGAGGCTGTTTGGCTGCAGAGGCATTGCCCTGTCCCTCGGACCGGCGCATGGGTTACCCAGCTTGCCCGCAACCTGCTCATGGACCTTGAGGGCAGAGCCGGGCGCTTCCGGTTCCTCATTCGAGACCGGGACAGCAAGTTCACCGCCGCGTTCGACGCCGTCTTCGCCGGCAATGGCACTGCCGTCATCCCGACTCGGCCGCAAAGTCCACGGTCCAACGCGTTCGCCGAACGATGGATACGCACAGCCCGCGCTGAATGCACCGACAGATTCCTCATCACCAGGACGGTGGAGGCCCCGATCTTCCACGTCCGACGGATACCGGCGCACTCGGTCGGGACGGTCAGCCGCACTGCCGTACACATGCGCGAGACGCGCACACGATCGAGCGCCCGAGTTGAGATCAGCGGGCGTGCGCGCGTACAACTGCGACAACAGGGCCTCCTGGTACTGCTTGGTTCGGTTCGCACCTCCGAGCTACCAAGGGGCCCTGCCTTCATGCGCCTACCACCGGAAGATCACCCCGGCGGGAAACCTGTTCGACTTGCACGTTCCATGATCGGTTGAGATACGGCTTCTGAGCATCAGTCGATGGCTACTCCGCACTCGTGTCCTCGGCGGCCTGATCAACGAGTACAGGTACACGGCCTGACCTGCCGCGACGGGTTTCTGAACGGCACAGGACGGAGTCTGCCGGCGGCCCGGACAGGTGCTGGGATGGGCGGAGCCCAGCGGACGCCGGTCCAGCACCGCGCTCGACCGGACGGGCCCGGACCGGGCCGCCTGGCGCCGTCCTCCTTGCGCCTTCTCTGTCATATGACGGCCTCGACGTACGCCTCCTCTGGGCCGAGGACGGCCGGACCGGTGCGCGGGCATACGCTGCCCAGGACGCGCGTACGCCGTTCCCGTCGGCGCGCACACGATCGGCACGGCCTCAGCGGACGGTGATGACGACCCGCTGGTAGCTGGTGAGGGCGGGCGTGCCGTCGTCCGTGGCCTCCAGGATGAGATGGATGGTTTGACCGCGTTCGGCGTCTCCGGGGACGGTCAGCCGTACGCCGCCCTTTCCTGCCGCCTCGCCCGTGTTCTTGTCCGGGGCCTCGAGGTCGACGCGGCCGGGGTATGTCCCGGCCTCCTTGTACTGCCACCACCGGAGCTTGACGGGATCGCCGTCCGGGTCGCTCGTACGGGAGGTGAGCGTGACGGACTCGCCCGCGCGGCGAGTGAGGTCCAGACTCTGGTCGACCCGGACACGTGGGCTGTGGTTCGCGTCGCGGAACTTGCTGACGCTCCACTGCAGGCGGGCGGCGAAGTCGTTCTGGAAGGCGGAGAACCAGCGGGCGGCCGCGTAGTCGCGGGGCTTGGCGCCTGTCTCGTCGGCGTCCTGGGCGCCCTCGTTGGACCATCGGCGAGGATCCTCGGGATCGACGGTCTGTCGGCCGCCCCAGCCGCCCCAGCTCGGGTCCTGGTAGTTGCGCAGGCCGTTGTCGACGAGGAGCGCGAAGTTGGAGGAGTCGCCCTCGGAGATCCACGAACCCTTGGGCTGTGGTGGGGTCCAAACCAGGTAACCCATCGCCCTGAGTTCCTCGGAGGTGTACCCGGACAGTCCGAAGTAGTCCTCGTCGTCGAAGCCCCCGGCCATCTGCTTGCCGTCGCCCCAGACACGGTATGAGGCGCCCATCGGCCCCACATCAGAGACGTTGGCCTTGGTCCACTCGGCCGAGTGGTAGAACGCTTCTTCCGGACGGGTCACGCTGCGGGAGCCGTATCCCCAGATGGAGGTGGCCACCTCACGGTTCTGGATGTCGGGCCAGTTCGGCTTGATGTACTTCTCGAACGTGGAGTCCTGCTGGCCGAAGCTGGTGATGACCGCCTTGTTCACGATCTTCTTGTAGACGGAGCGCCAGTGTGGTGTGCCCTGGTACTGGTCCTGGATCGACTTCAGAGCACGGGCGATGGTGTTCGACCCGCCCCAGGCCTGGAGGAACACCTGGCCGGGTTTGTCGTCCAGCAGCACCTTCGCGATCAGGTCGGAGCCCTTGGTGTCGGCCCTCATGTCGCCCACGTCGTCGACGTTGCCCGTCGCGATCAGCGACCGTAGCCGGGCGGGCGAGGGGTAACGCGGGTCGTGCCGGACGAGGTTCGGATAGACCTTGGCGTACGCGTCCACGGCCTCGTCGATGTGCAGCCGCGCGCCGGGGGCGGGCCAGCGGTGCGGTTCCAGACCGCGGTTCGGGTCGCCCTTGTAGTGGTGCTGGCTGGAGGAGTAGACCAGGCCGGCGATGTTGATCTCGTTGCTGTAGAGCAGCATGCGTAGCATCGAGTTGAGGTCGTCCAGCTCCGGGTCGGTTGTGACGATGGTGCGCGGTGCGACCGACGGTATGCCGGTGTGGCTGTCGGCGCCGACGAGGTGATGCTGATGTCCGCCCGCCGACGCGGCCGGGGTGACCGTCAGCGCGAGGCAGACAACGGCCGCGCCGACGACGGTGGTACGGGAGAGGCGGGACGAGAACGCGGGGCGGGCGGTACGGGTCTGAGATCGGTGATCCACTGGCACCTCCAGGTGCTGACTGCTACTTGTTGCCGGGTATGGGCGTGTGGGGCGGCTCAGCCGAGCGGCGAGGTGTGCGCCGCGCCGGGATGGGACTGTGGTTCTCCGTCCACGGCTCGCCGTTCGCTCGCCACGGTTGTTGGTGCGTGCGGAGTCGGGGAGGTGCGCTTCAGGCGCCATTTGAATTTCTATTCATGTGTGACTGATTCCTCGGAGGGATTCTGGGTGTGCCGCAACGCTGTGTCAACGGTGTGAACGCGAGTTGCTTCCCCGTCGCCGGCGTCCTTCCAGGCGGAAGGAGTCCAAGATGTGCGGAAGGGACGCCCGTCCACGAGGCGAACCTGACGACCGCTCCGGGAACTGTGTGCGGAGTCCGCCTGACCCTGGCAGTTGTCTCCGACCCGCTGATGCGCGTACGGCACCTCGTCCGTGACCGGGCCGTCCACGAGGCAGCGGACACCGTGGTGACCGCGACGTTCGGAATGCGCCGCGCCGATGGCCTCAACGTGATCAGCAGCGATGACGTTTCGAGCGGCACAGGGTGAGCGGGTGGGGCGGAACCGGAGTCGCCGGAAGCGCCTCGATCGGCAACGCTGTTGTTGTGACCGCCTCCATCCACTGAGAGTCCCACGGCACATGTGTCGCCGCGGAGTTCGGAGTTCCTGCAGTGCTTTTCGACGTCACCCGCAGCGAACTCGCCGACATCTTCGGCGTGGACCGGATTGTGACCCTGTCCGCCACCGCCCTCCCACCCTCCACCGCGGACACTGAGGGCGCCCGCCTCCTGCAGACCGTCGGGGTCGTTCGCGATCTCGGATCAGGAACTTCGTCTTGCTGTCCATGGCAAGAGAGAACCCGACCTGGGGGTACGTCAGGATCCAGGGTGAGCTGCGCCGGCTCGGTCATCGGGTTGCCGCCGCTACGGTCCGGCGCGTCCTGCGCCGTTCTGGTCTACCGCCCGCACCGCAGCGTGCATCCCAGCAGACCTGGCGCTCGTTCCTCCGCACCCAGGTCCACACGCTGCTTTTCGTGGCGGAGTTGGGGGTACCGGGCTGACGAAGTACGGCAACCTGTTCACCTATAAAGCGTTCAATGTCCGTCAGTCGCCAGTTGCCGTAACGCCGGCTACCTTCCCGTACAACCCGGTTGCCTCCTGCGCAGGCTGTGCGGAAGCGGTCAGGGTCTACGGGCCGATGTGGACGTAACCGGCCCATCTGGCTGGGAAATGTGGGTAGCGGGTCCGCAGTTCGACCGCTGTCGTGTGCAAGGCCTGTGCTGCCTGGTCCGCGTCAAGGTCGGGGGGCATGTTGCAGTAGAACAGACGTGCTGTTTCCGCGGCCGCTGGGCACTGACGTACGTCGCTAAACTGCTGGTGGTCACAGCACACTGAGCGCAGGGAGACCCTGATGTCGGCACACGACCCCCCTGTCCCCGCTCATGCGGACAGGGCGAGTGAGCCGACCACCGCGCCGGTCCGGCAAGCCCTGTCCGACAGTGTCTACGAGGTCATCAAGGCCAGGATCATGGACTATGAGATCGCCCCGGGGGCGCGCGTCGGTATCGAGGCCATGGCCAGTGCTCTCGACGTCTCGCCGACTCCCGTACGCGAGGCTCTCGCCCGGCTGGAGTCCGACGGTCTCGTGGTCAAACGGTCCCTGTCTGGATACCGTGCGACCGAGTTGCTGACGCGGCAGGGCGTGGAGGAGCTGTTCGAAATGCGGTTGCTCCTGGAGCCGCGCGCCGCGGCGCTCGCTGCCCGCAACGCGGACGAGGGGCAGCTCGACGCCATCGAAGCGACGCTGGAGGCCATGCTGGTCCACCCGACGGGCCCCGGCGGGCCATACGCCTCCTATCGCGACTTCGCTGCACTGGACCAGCGCTTCCACGATGCTGTCGCGGAAGCCACCCACCGGCCGCTGCTCGCTGACGCGGTGGAGCGGCTCCACTCTCACCTGCACATTTTCCGCCTAAGCAGCAACCAGGACGCAGGCGACCCCACCCTGCACGAGCACGAGCGCGTGGTGCGGGTGATTCTGCGCCGTCGGCCCGAACGGGCCGCCGAGGCGATGGCCGATCACCTCACGCGCAGCCTGGAGCGCCAGCTGACCCGGTTCGAGGGGGAGTGACCGGATCAGCTGGCGCTCTGGTGCGGGATCAGCCCGCGTGCGTCCCGGCCATCCGGTAGGCGCGCCGCGCGGTGCCCCCCACACCTCGGCCTGCTCGGCCGGGGCGAGGTCTGCGGTGAGAGCCTGGGCGGAGTGCACGACCTCGCCATAGCTCGCGGCGAGGGTGCACACCGGCCAGTCCGAGCCGAACATCAGGCGCCGGGGACCGAAGGCGTCGATCACGGTGTCCGCGTACGGTCTCAGGTCGTCGACGGTCCACGACGTCCAGTCTGCCTCGGTCACCATGCCGGAGAGTTTGCACACCGTGTTCGGCAGGGATGCCAGTTCCCGCAACTGCCGCGCCCACGGCTCGTTCGGCCCGGAGACGATCGGCGGCTTGCCGAGGTGTTCCAGGACGAAGGTCAGCCCGGGTATGGCGGCGGCCGCCCGCGCCGCCGCGGGCAGTTGGTGCGGCAGGACAACCAGGTCGTAGACGAGCCCCGCCGAGGCGACCGTGCGCAGGCCGCGCAGGACATCCGGCCGAGTCAGCCAGTCGGGGTCGGGCTCCGCCTGGACCTGGTGGCGGATGCCACGCAGGTATCCCCCGCCGGGCAGGGACCGCAGCGCCTCCAAGACATCGGCGACGTGCGGGGCCGTGAGGTCGGTCCACCCCACGACCGCCCCGATCAGATCACTGGCCTCGGCGAGGGCCAGCAACTCGCCCGTCTCCTCGGCGACGTTGACCGTCTCCAACACGACCGTGGCCGTGATCCCGGCCGCCCGGGTCTCGGCCTCCAGGTCCGCGAGGACGAAGGAGCGCCGCAACGGGGCCAGTTCGGGCCCGTCGATCCACTCCTGGTCGCGTACGGCGAGGTCCCACAGGTGGTGATGGGCGTCGACCATGCTCACGAGCGGCTTCCTTCCGGAGTCGGCACACCAGCGGGGAGTAGCTCCTGCTCGCGCAGAGCCTCCCATACGGCACCGGGCAGGGACTTCTCCCTGCGGTCGCGGTAAGTAAGTACGGGCTCCTACCGCGTGGTGGTTGCGAGGTGGTGCGGACGGATCGTGGGCCTACTCCAAGAGGAAGACCTGTTCCATGTCCGCCCACCACTCACCGGGGCCCGCTTCGCCGACGGGCCGCCGGCAGGGTGCGGTGAGTCGCCACCATGTTTGGGTGGCCGGGTTCTCGGCCATGGCGGCCAGGTCGGCCGCGAGGTCGTCACCGTGGTACTCGAAGCAGGCGAACAGCCGCTCGCCGAGGAGGCGGATCAAGTCGTCGGCGATGGGGGAGCGCCGCAGCCGGTCGAGGACCGGTTCGGCTACGTCGCGGCGTAGCGCCCGGTACTCCTCCACCCTTTCGGGGAGGACTTGGAAGACCTGGGCAAGCCGCTTCAGGTGGCGGAGCCCTTCGCGGTCACGGCCGAGGCGGCACGGTCGTGGATCATCCGGATGATCTTCCCGCTCATCCGGTCGTAGTCGTGGTCGTTGTCCACCTTCCCGCGGACGCGGTGGTCGGCCATGACCACCACCCGGTCGGCGAGGGTGATCATCTCGGTCAGGTCGCTGCTGATGAGCAGGATCGGCAGGCCGTCGCGGGCCAGCTCCCAGATCAGCTCGTGGAAGGCATGCTTGGCCCGCACGTCCACACCGACGGTCGGTTCGTCGACGACCAGCAGCCGGGTATCGGCCGCGAGCCACTTCGCCAGGCTCACCTTCTGCTGGTTGCCGCCGGACAGTTCACCTGCGTTCTGCTGCAACCCGGAGACACGTATTCCGAGACGGTCGACGTGGTCCTGTGCGACCTCCCTTTCCCGGCGTGGGGAGATGTCGCCGAGGAACCGGCCGAGTGTGTTCCACACCGTCACGGTGATGTTCCGGATGATGGGCTGCTCCAGGAAGACGCCTTCCTCTTTGCGGTTTTCTGTCAGATAGCCGATGCCGTAGGTGTGCAGGGCCTCCCGCGGGGAGCTGATCCGCGCGGGTCGGCCGCACACGCGGATCTCGCCGGCCGTGATCCGGTCGAGGCCGAGGACGGCCTTGACCAGTTCGCTGCGGCCGGCGCCGACCAGACCGTACAAGCCGACGATCTCGCCGGGCCGGACGTCGAGCGAGACGTCCTGATGTCCGGCCGCCGTGCACAGTCCCGACAGGGACAGGGCCGGTGGTACGGAGGTGTCCACCGCGCGCGGCGTCAGGTCCGTCACCGAGTGGGCTCGGCCGACCATGAGGGTGACCACCTCGTCCTGGGCGTACTCGGCGAGGGGCGCCGACTCGAGCACCGGTCGGCCGTCGCGCAGGACGGTGACGGTGTCGCAGATCGCGAAGACCTCCTCGAGCTTGTGGCTGACGAACACCACGCAGGTCCCGCGCTCCTTGAGCCGTCGTACGACGTCGAAGAGGCGCTCCGCTTCCCCGGGGGAGAGCGAGGCGGTGGGCTCGTCAAGAAGCAGCACCTGGCTGTCGGTGTACAGGGCCTTGGCGATTTCGACCAACTGCTGTATGGCCACGGAGAGTTCGCGTACCGGTCGATGCGGGTCGAGGTCCAGGCCGAGCTTGGCCAGGCAGCGCTGGGCGAGGGCGGTCATTGCCTCCCGATCGACCAGTCCCCGGCGCGAGGGCGGGTTCTGGAGCGTGATGTTCTCGGCCACGGAGAAGCCGGGGATCAGGTTGCGCTCCTGGTGGACCACGCCGATGCCGGCCCGGGTGGCCTCCAGCGGGGAGCGCAGGTGGATCTCCTCGCCGTGACGGAGCAGTCTGCCGCCGTCGGGCGGGTGCACCCCGGTGATCATTTTGATCAGCGTGGACTTGCCCGCGCCGTTCTCCCCGAGCAGGGCGTGCACGGTACCGGCGGTCAGGGTCAGGCTCACGCCGTCGAGGGCGCGTACTCCGGGGAAGACCTTGACGATGTTCTCGCATTCCAGCAGAACCTGGTCGCTCATCGGGCGCCTCCCGTGCTCGGCAGGACCGCGGCCGGCGGCGTGTCGCCTTCCGGTGGCGCGGGTGGTGTGCGTCCGGGTGCCCTGCCCTTCTTCTCGAGGTGGGTCTGGTGGATGCGGCCGCCGACGACGGTGCCGAGGACGACCAGGCCGATGAGGAAGTTCACCCAGCTTGGGTCGAGGGAGAACTGGGCCCGCGCGGTGTCGATGAGCCGCATCACGAAAGCGGCCAGCACGGTGCCGAGCACCGCGACCGAGCCACCGGTGAGCGCGACGCCGCCGATGATGGGAGCGGCGAAGCTGGGTAGCAGCCAGTCTCCGCCGACGCTGCGGTTGACGCCGGGCAGTGAGGCGGTGGCGATCAGCGCGGCGAGGCCGACGAGCAGGCCGGACAAGGTGTGGGCGAGCACGATCTGCCGGTCGGTGGAGATGCCGGACAGGCGGGCCGCGAGCGGGTTGCCGCCGGCGGCCAGCAGCCGTCGGCCGGCGATGGTGCGGTACATGAAGGCGGCGAGCAGCGTGGCCGCGGCGAGAGCGGTGACGAAGACGAGGGGGATGTTCAGCGGCGCCGCGTGGCCGAAGTCGCGGAGCGTCGTCGAGTAGCCGTCGATGGTACGGGTGCCGGAGAGCCGGTACTGCGCGCCCACCAGGATCGTCATCGTGCCGAGGGTGACGATGAAGCCGTTGATGCGGGTGGCGACGATGAACACGCCGGTGAGCAGCCCGATCAGGGTGGCGGTGAGGACGCCGGTCAGCACGGCGAGGCCGGCGGGCACCCCTTGGTCGGCCATCAGTACACCCATCAGGCAGGCGGTGAACCCGCCCAGCGCGCCGACGGCGAGATTGAGCTGCCCGACGCACAGAGCCACCATCTGGGCCAGGCCGATGAGGACGGGTGTGGCGAGGTACTGGAGGAACGTGCGGAGGGAGGAGCCTTCGAAGAAGGAACCGGAGGAGGCGATGCCGAGGCCCACGTAACCGACGACGACCACGCACAGCAGGGTCGTCGTGGCGGACCCGGTGAAGCGCCGCAGGGCCGGGAGGGCCAAGGCCTGTTTGTCGCGGAGCGTCGTCATGTGGAGCGCACCACCTTGCGATAGGACACGACGGTGCGCACCCGGTCCGCGGACAGGGCCAACAGGAGCACGCAGCCGAGGTAGATGTTGAGGCTTTCGAGACCGACGCTGAGCAGGTCGAGCCCCTTGCGGATGACGCCGACGAGGGAGGTGCCGAGCAGGGCTCCGATGACGGAGACGACACCACCGGTGAGGAGGGTCCCACCGAGGACGGCGCCGAGGAACGAGGGGAGCATGAAGTCGTCGCCGATGGAGGCGCGGAACGTGCCGGTGCCGACGGCGGCCATGAAGCCGGCGAGGGCCGCGAGCAGCCCGGACAACGCGTGGGCCAGGATGATCCGGCGGCCGGTGGGGATACCCGACAGCTCGGCGGCGGCGGGGTTGGCGCCGGTCAGCAGCAGTTCCCGGCCCAAGCGGGTGCGGGCGTAGAGGAAGCCGAGGCCGGCCAGGGCGAGCACGGTGAACTGGGCCAGCTGCGGGATGGCGGGTGAGCCGCAGATCGGGCCGGCGCAGATGTCCGCGAGCGAGTAGGAACGCAGCTCCGCGAGCCCGTCGGGCCGGGTGGTGAACGCGGCGTTCTCGGTGAGGGCCGAGTAGAGCAAGGACACCAGACCCAGCAGGGCGAAATCCATGGCCAGCGTCACGACGAACGAGTTCACGCCGGTGCGGGCGATGATCCAGCCGGTGAGGGCCCCGATGGCTCCCCCGGCGACGAGGCACAGCACGAGGCCGAGCGGCAGCGGCAGTCCGAGCCGGTCGTAGCCGAACCCTGCGAACAAGGCACCGAAGGCGGCCATGCGTCCCACGGCGAGGTTCATGTGTCCGATGGACAGGACAACCATCTGCGCGAGTGCCACCACGGTGAGCGTCGAGATCTCCCTCAGGAGGGGGAAAAGCACCAGCCGCTCGTCGAAGAAGGCGGGGCGTAGCACGCCGAACAGGGCCGCGAGCGCGACGATGAGCACGAGCAGGCCGAGCCGCTGATTGACCCAGAACGGGAGCCGGTGGGCCGCGCGGGCCCCCTCGGAAGGACGGTCGGTCTCGCTGTCGGTGGGTGTGACCGCCGTCTTCATGAGACCCTCCGGTCGTCGATGGCGTCCATGTCCCAGTCGATGCCGATGCCGGGCTCGTCCGGCGCCACGGCGAGGCCGTTGTGCAGGGCCATCTCGGTGCGGGTCACGGCGCGCAGCTGCGGGATGTACTCGACGAACACGCCGTTGGGCACCGCGGCGACCAGGCTGACGTGCAGTTCCATCAGGAAGTGCGGACAGACCCGGACGTTGAAGGTCTCCGCGAGGTGAGCGACCTTCAGCCACGGGGTGATGCCGCCGACACGGGCGACGTCCACTTGCACGATGGAGGCGCCGCCGGCCTCCAGGTAACTGCGGAACTGCATGGGCGCGTACAGGGACTCGCCGACGGCGATCGGGATCCGGGTCGAGCGGGCCAGCCGGGCATGGCCGCTGATGTCGTCGGCGGGCAGGGGCTCCTCGAGCCAGTACGGGCCGTACGGTTCAAGGGCTGCGGCGAGTTGCACGGCGGAGGACAGCGACTGGGACTGGTTGGCGTCCGTCATGATGTGCAGCCCGGGGCCGACAGCGCCACGGACGGCGCGCAACCGCTCCGCGTCCTCGGCGACGTGCGGCTTGCCCACCTTGATCTTGACCCCGGAGAACCCGGCGTCTCTCGCCGCGAGCGCGGACTTGACCAGGTCCTCAGTGTCGAGGTGCAGCCAGCCGCCCTCGGTGTCGTAGACCGGGATCTCCTGGCGGTGCCCGCCCGCCAGCCGCCACAGCGGTTCTGAGGCACGCTTGCAGCGCAGGTCCCACAGGGCGGTGTCCACGGCGGCGAGCGCCAGTGAGGTGATGGCGCCGGTGGTCGTGGCTCGGGTGTGGGCGAACAGGGACTGCCAGAGGCCTTCGACGTTGCGAGCGTCCTTGCCGGTGAGGAGGGGCAGCAGGTGCTCCCGGAGCAGCGCCACCACCGAACTGCCGCCGGTACCGATCGTGTAGGCGTAGCCGGTACCCACCAGGCCATCGGCCGTGGTGATGGTGACGAGGACGGTCTCCTGTTTGACGAACGACTGCACGGCGTCGGTGCGGTCGGTCTCCACGGCGATGTCGGCCAGCAGGGCCGTCGCGTTGGTGATGAGGGTCATGCGCGTACCGACTTTCTGTGTCGGAGGCCCGGCGGTCAGCCGCAGGTGAGGAACTCGTCGGCGAACTGCTTCTTCAGTTCCGCCGTCTTGGCTTTGCGTGCGTCGTCGTAGTCGGAGACGTTGTCCTTCGTGACGACGAAGGAGCCGGAGTCGACGATCTTGCCGGGATCCTTCATGGTGCACTGCTTCGTCTGCAGCAGGGCGAGCGCCCAGGCGCCGATCTCCGCCTGACCGACCGGGTTCTGCACGACGGTGGCACTGACGGAGCCGTTCTTGATCGACGAGAGGATCTTGGCGTCGTCGTCGATGGCCACGACCTTGGCCCTGGAGCCGGACTCCCGCACGGCCTCGGCGGCGGCGACCGCCGGGTTGTATGCGGTGGAGACGATGCCCGCGATCTGCGCACCCTTGGCGGCGAGCAGGTCGGACACGGCCTTCTGGGCGGTCTGAAGATCCTTGTCGATGTCGGTGATGGTCTGCAGCAGCGTGCCTTTGCCGCCGGTCTCCTTCACCGCCTTCTCCACCCCCCGCCTGCGCAACTGGGTGTTGGCGTCCACGTTGTTGCCGGTCAGATGGACGAGGGCGCCCTTGCCGTGCATGGCTTCGATGGCGGCCTTCGCGGCCTTGTACGCGGCCAGTTCGACGTCCGTGGAGAGGCAGAAGTCCGCCTCGTTCGTGTCGCCGGCCGGACAGGAGGCCAGGGACGCGACGGCGAAGCCCTGGGATTTGAGGTCGGCGAAGGTGGTGTTGATGTCGGTCGGGGAGACGCCGAAGATGCCGAAGGCGTTGTAGCCGCGGGCGGCGAGCGTCGAGACCAGGTTGTT
Organism: Streptomyces sp. NPDC000941; assembly: GCF_053599555.1. Taxonomy (NCBI): domain Bacteria; kingdom Bacillati; phylum Actinomycetota; class Actinomycetes; order Kitasatosporales; family Streptomycetaceae; genus Streptomyces; species Streptomyces sp. NPDC000941. The sequence goes on along the minus strand of NZ_JBSFMM010000016.1, from coordinate 64,000 downwards.
CTGCTTCTGCTGGTCCCACTCGGCGGTCTCGTCGAAGGTGACGTCGCCCAGTCCCAGCGTTTTCTCGGCCTTCTCGCCGGCCTGCTTCCAGGGCTGGAAGTAGGGGTGGGCGCCGCCCGGTACGAGCGCGACCTTGGTCGCGGAGCCGTCGGCCAGCTTGGCCGTCCCGTCGCCGGTCCTCCCGGAAGCGGCGCTCGCGACGCCCGGCTCGTCCGAGTTCTTGATGGTGCAGGCCGATGAGGCGGCGACCAGGACTACGAGGGAGACGGCGGCTGTCATGGCGGTTCTGCGACGGCTCATGATGATGCCCCGAATCAAATAGGATTTTGTTGCCGTGATGCTCGGGGAGCATCCCGACCCGCGTCAAGGCCCCTGCAGGGATCGGGTCGATGAATCTCCACTACAAACCGGATATAAGATGCGAGAAGGTCGCGGACCACACCCCGTCGCACTCCGCCACGGCTCGGTTGGCACCTGCAGGGCACTGTGTGTTGTGCCGTCAAGTTCTACAGAATCCTATAGAAACCAGCTGGTCGATGGGTTGTCACAGACGGGAGCGGGTGAAGCATCGCGCCCGCCGCACGGGTCGGCATCGAGGCGCTGGCCTCGGCGTCGGGGAGTACGCTGCTTGCCGCAGCGGTGGAGCGGCTGCACACGCACCTCCACGTCTTCCGCCGGAAGGTACGCCCGTTGGGGCGGCGGTCGGCCACGGGGCCCACGGTCGCCCCGAACGCGCCACCGTCGGTGACACCTCGGCCGACCGGCCGGCCCTTCCGCCGCGCCGTCCTGCCTCAGGGAGCGTTCCGTGTCGGGCGGCACCCCCAGGGTCGCTTCGTTCTCCGCCCGCTGCATCGACGCAGTCCGTCGGGTATGGACAACATGTCACGAGCCCTCTGCCGGGACACGTACCAGGTGCAACACCGTGCTCGCCCAGTCGCCGGGCGGCAGGTCCAGGTGCAGCCCGTAGTCGGCAAGGATCCTCGCATGGTGGACCGTTCCGGTGCACGTGTCGCGGTAGCGGGCGCCCGGGGTCAAGCCCCGCAGGCGGACCGGTTGGCGCGGGGCACCGTGCCGTGGTCCGCGCTGCCACGCAAGGAGCAGCACCTCGTCGGCGCCGTCTCCGGCGTATTGCACGACGGTCGGGCCCTCTCCCGCCGGCCCGCAGAGGCGGTACATGGCACCCTGCTGGACCAGATGACGTACCCGCTTGTAGGTGACCACCAGTCCGGCGGCCTCGGTGACCTCGTCCTCCGTCCAGCGGGAGAGGTCGCCGCCGATGCCGAGCAGGCCGGACATCGCCACGTGGAAGCGGAACGACAAGGGTACGGAGCGGCCGGTGAGCTGGTTCGGCACGTCCGTCACCCACGCGGACATGGAGCACGCCGGATAGATGTGGGCGAAGCCGTGCTGGATGGCAAGCCGGTCCTCGGCGTCGGTGTTGTCGGACGTCCACGCCTGGTCGGTGCGTGCGAGGACGCCCAGGTCGACTCGGCCGCCACCGCCGCTGCACGTCTCTATGCGCAGCTGCGGATGGTCGGCACGCAGCCGGTCGAGGACCCCGTACAAATTGGTCACGTACCGCGTCCACAGTGCATCGCCGCCACCAGGTTCGCCGGGCCGGCCCGCCTCGCCAATGGCGCGGTTCATGTCCCACTTCAGGAAGTCGATGCCGTGGTCGGCGACCAGCCGGGTGAGCCAGCCGTACGCCCAGTCCGCGATCTCCTGTCGGGAGAAGTCGAGGACCAGCTGATTGCGCATCTCGGTGCGTGGCCGACCGGGCAGGTGCAACACCCAGTCGGGGTGCTCGCGGTACAGGTCGCTGTCCGGATTGACCATCTCCGGCTCGACCCAGATCCCGAACCGCATGCCGAGCCCGTGCACCTGGTCGGCCAACGGGCCGAGCCCGTCGGGGAACCGGTCGGGGGTCGGCGTCCAGTCGCCGAGGCCCGAGCGGTCGCTGCGGCGCGCGCCGAACCAGCCGTCGTCCACGACGAACAGCTCCACGCCGAGCGCGGCAGCCCGCTTGGCCAGCGCCTGCTGGCCGTCCTCGTCGACGTTGTAGCCCGTCGCCTCCCAGGAGTTGTAGAGCACGGGAGCCAACTCGCCCGCGCGCGGCAGCACATGGGTCCGGATGTAGTCATGCCACGCCTCGGTGGTGGCACCGAACCCGCCGTCAGTAAACAGCCCGGCACACATCGGCGTCTCGAACCTCTCGCCCGGACCGAGTGGCAGGACCGTGCCCTCGTGTCCGACGCCGGCGGTGAAGCCGGCCCGGCCGTCGGGCGTGCGCTGCGCCGTGACGCGCCAGCCGCCGCTCCAGGCCAGGGCCGCGCTCCAGACCCGGCCGTGTTCCTCATCGGCCTCGCCTGCGTCCACCATGACCCACGGGTTGGCGTGATGACCTGTGATGCCGCGGCGACTGGTCAGCACGGTCTCGCCGTACGGCAGCGGCTCTCGGCGCAGTTGGGTCTCCGCCGACCACTGGCCGGTGACATGGCTGAGCCGGTACCCGGGCAGTGGTGGGAGCGTCCAGGCGGCGGAGTCGGCGCGCAGCAGGTCGACACGGTTGGCGCCCGCGTTGCGCAGCACGGTCCGGCGCTCGATGACGTCGGTGTCCTCGCGTACCCGGTAGTGCAGCGCCACCTCCAGTGGGTACAGACGGTCGCGGAACCTCAGGACCAGCTCCTCCGTGCCGGATGACGGCTGCCGGAGCACCTCGTGCCCCTGAAGCCACCACTCGAAACCGCGGGTGCCGTCGATATGGCGTACCTGCAGCGACGGCGGCCCGTAGTGGACGCCGTCATCCGCCGGCAGCTCCTCGCCCACCGCACGTCGCCCTTCGAAACTGCTGTGCGCCTCCTGCAGCGGAACGGCCAGCTCCAGGGCCTCCGCCAGGGACAGCCGTGGTCCCCACCCGACATGGCCGGGTGCACCGGTCTCGTCGATACGCAAGGCGTACGACGTGCGCGGGGTGGTGAGCAGCCAGACCCCGGCCTCGGGAGAATGGGAGATCAGCGGCATGAGGCCTCACGCTCCAAGCGGGGACGATGCTGACCGTGAGCAAACGTGACCTTCGATCAGCTGTCAACTGGTATGCACAGCACCCAGTTTGAATGCTTTGAGCGAGCACCACCAGAGTTTTCGCAAGTTACCGCTTCTTTCATTGACAGCAGAAAATAAGGGCCCTAAGTTCCCGGCCATGCAGTCGACTTCCCCTCCGACGCCCCCTCCCGAGGCCCTACCGGCACAGACGCCCGCCGCCGCCCAGATCTTCACCACGCTGCTCTCGCACGGTCCCCTCACCCGTTCCGAGGTGGCCGAGCGCACGGGGCTGTCAGCCGCGGCGGTGACCAAGGCGGTACGGCCGCTGATCGGGGCCGGGTATCTCGTGGAGGACGTCGACGACGCCCGCCGGGCACTGGGGCGACCGGCCAATCCGGTGCGGGTCGACGCCGGCCGAGCGCTGTTCGTCGGAATCAAGGCGACCGGCGACGAACTCATCGGCGTCCTCACCGACCTGTGCTGCCGGATCCGCGTGGCCCGGCACCTGCCGCTGACGGATCAGGCCCCGGCAGCAGTGCTCGCCGCGATCTCGGAGCTTGTGCGGGAGCTGCTCACCGAGGCCGAAGGCTTCGGTGTCCCGGTGCTCGGCCTCGGCCTCGCCGTCTCCGGCGACGTGGACCGCCTCGACGGAACCGTCCGCTACTCGCCGTTTCTGGAGTGGCGCGGCGTGGCGCTCGGCGAACTCGCCAATACCATCACCGGCTTGCCGGTCACCGTGGAGAACGACGTGCGTGCCCTGACCGTCGCCGAGCAGTGGTTCGGCGCCGGCGTCGGGTTGTCCGACTTTGCTCTGGTCACCGTCGGCGCGGGCATCGGCTGCGGACTCGTGGTGCATGGGCAGGTGGTGGCCGGGGCGCACGGGGTGGCCGGCGAAATCGGGCACGTCGCCATCGATCCGGCCGGCCCGATGTGCCGGTGCGGCAACCGGGGCTGTGTGGAGGCGATCGCGGCCGACCAGGCCATCCTCGCCCGCATCACCGAGACGACGGGGACCGCGGTCACCGACTCCGCCCATGCTGTGGACCTCGCGCGCCGGGGGGTCCCGGGAGTGCGGGAGGTCTACGCCGCTGCCGGCGAGGCGATCGGCCGCGGCATCGCCACCATGGCCAACCTGTTCGGGCCCGAGCGAGTGATCATCTCCGGCGAGGGCCTGGCCGCCTACGACCTGTTCGCCGACCAGATCCGCGACACCTTCGCCGCCTACGCGTTCGGCTCCGCCGTGCAGTGCGACGTACAGACCCGCCCGTTGCCTTTCGAGGAGTGGGCGCGCGGTGCGGCCGCCACCGCGATCCAGAGCTTCATCAGATCCGACACCCACCAGCAGCGCACCAATGGCGCTGCCGCGCGCACCTAGCACGCACGAGCACGAGGAGCGACCAATGACGCAGCACAGCAGCTTCCCCCTGGCTGCGCAGAGCCCCGGCCGGCGCAGAGTGGTCGGCGGACTGTTCGGCCTGTCCGCGGCCGCTCTGGCCGCTCCCGTCCTCACCGCCTGCGGCGGCGGCCCGGGAGCCGACCCCAAGACGGTCACGTTCGGTTCCAACGGCGCCGACGCCACGCCCAAGAAGGCATACGAGGCCGTCACGAAGGCGTTCACCCAGGACTCCGGCCTCACGGTGAAGACGAACACGGTCGACCACGACACCTTTCAGAAGAGCATCACCAGCTATCTGCAGGGCACTCCGGACGACGTCTTCACCTGGTTCGCGGGCCACCGTATGAAGTACTTCGCGAAGAAGGGGCTCGCGAGCCCCGTCGACGAGGTCTGGGACGTCATCGGCGACGGGTTCAGCGACGCCACCAAGCAGCTCTCGCGCGGTGAGGACGGCAAGTACTACTTCGTTCCGCTCTACAACTACCCCTGGGCGGTGTTCTACCGGAGGAGTCTCTTCCAGGACCGAGGGTACGAAGCCCCCGCCACCTGGGACGACTTCATCGCTCTCGCGAAGCGGATGAAGAAGGACGGACTCTCTCCGGTCACCGCCGGCTACGGCGGCGGGGACAGCTGGTCCGTCCTCGGTGCCTTCGACTACCTCGACCTGCGCGCCAACGGCTACGACTTCCACATGCAGCTCATGCGCGGCGAGGTCTCCTGGACCGACAAGCGCGTCGTGCGAATCTTCGACCTGTGGCGCGAGCTGACCCCCTACTACCAGACGGGCGGCGGCGGCCGTTCATGGCAGGACGCCGCCCAGTCGCTCATCGACAAGAAGTCGGGCATGGCGGTCATCGGCCTGTTCATCGGCCAGCAGATCACCGACGAGGCGATACGCGGCGACATCGACTTCTTCCCCTTCCCCGAGATCGACGGCGTCCACGGCCTGGACGCCGTCGAGGCACCCACCGACGGCTTCATGCTGAGCCGGAAGCCGAAGAACGAGGACGGTGCGAAAAAGTTCCTGGAGTTCCTGGGCGGCGCCCGGGCCGAGGAGCTGTACATGGGCGTCGACCCGAGCAACCTCGCCGCCAACGAGCAGGCCGGTACCGGCTCGTACAACGCTCTGCAGACCAAGTCGGCCGAACTGATCAACTCCGCGAAGAACATCAGCCAGTTCGCTGACCGGGACAGCGACCCCGGCTTCATCTCCACCGTCGTCCTGCCCGGCCTGGTCGAGTGGCTCGGTCACCCGGACGACGGCACCGCCACCCTCAAGAAGATCGAGTCCCAGCGCTCACGCTTCTTCACTTCCTGACCGGGATCGGAAAGGCCTGCGCACCGTGTCCTCCGCGAATTCCCCCGGGCGGCTGAGCCGGAGCGACCGTCTCTTCCTGACGCTCGTCATCGGATTGCCCCTGCTCGCCCTGCTCGTCTTTGTCTGGCTGCCCGCCCTCGCCTCGATCGCGCTGTCGTTCACCACGTGGGACGGCATCGACCTGTCCGACATCCACCCGACGGGCATCGAGAACTACGCCCAGATCTTCACCAACTACCCGCCGTTCTGGCCGGCCGTCCAGCACAACGTGATCTGGCTGCTGTTCACGGCATTGCTGCCGACCCCGTTCGGTATCTTCCTGGCGTACCAGCTCGACAAGAAGATTCGATTCACCAGGGTCTACCAGACCGCGATCTTCCTGCCGATGGTGCTGTCCCTCGCGGTGGTCGGCTTCATCTGGGAGATCATCTACAACCCCGACACCGGGCTGCTCAACAGCTTCCTCGGCGTCGTCGGGGCCGGTCACCACATCGACTGGCTCGGCGACCCCGACCTGAATCTGTGGGCCGTCCTCGTCGCCTCGGGCTGGCGGCACACCGGCTACATCATGATCCTCTACCTGGCGGGACTGAAAAGCGTCGACCCGGCCCTCCGGGAGGCCGCCGCCCTCGACGGCGCCAACGGACGCCAGACCTTTCTGAAGGTGATCTTCCCGGCACTCAAACCGGTCAACAACATCATCCTCGTCGTCACGGTGATGGAGTCGCTGCGCGCATTCGACATCGTCTACGTCCTCGGCGGGGGGACCGGCAGCAAACCCGGCATGGAACTGCTCTCTCTGCTGATCACCGACAACATCGTCGGCGAAGCCGGCCACATCGGCTACGGCTCCGCCCTCGCCGTGATCCTGCTGCTCGTGTCGCTCGCGGCAATCGGGACCTTCCTCGTGCAGACCTTCCGAAAGGGGGACCAGTGACCGCCACCGTCGAGCGGCGCGCCTCCCGCACCCGGACAGGACGCCGGCGACCGCCGAAGAGCGGACCCAAGCGGCCGCCCCGCGCCCTCGGGCGGCACATGCTGCTCGGCAGTATCGCCCTGCTGTGGCTCGTCCCGCTGCTGTGGGCCGTGTACACCTCGCTCAGGTCGTACGAGGACACCGCGAGCAACGGCTACTTCTCTCTGCCGCGCAGCTTCGGCCTGGACAACTTCACCGATGCCTGGACCCAGTCCGGCATGCCGCACTTCTTCTGGAACTCCGTCCTCATCACCGTGCCCGCGGTGCTCTGCACGCTGCTGTTCTCCGCGGCCGTGGCGTTCTTCGTCTCCCGCTTCGACTTCCGCTTCAACCTCGCACTGCTGATGCTGTTCACCGCGGGCAACCTGCTGCCCGCCCAGGTGCTCATCACCCCGCTGTACCGGCTGTACCTGCAGATCCCGCTGCCGTGGTGGATGAGCGACTCCATGCTGCTGTACGACTCGGTCTGGGGCATCATCGCGATCCACGTCGCGTACCAGTGCGGATTCTGCACCTTCGTTCTCAGCAACTACATGAAGACGATCCCGAAGGAGATCACCGAGGCCGCACAGGTCGACGGCGCCCCGGTGTGGCGGCAGTTCTTCCAAATCATCCTGCCGCTGTGCCGGCCGGCCTTCGCCGCACTGGCCACGCTGGAGTCCATCTGGATCTACAACGACTTCTTCTGGCCTCTCGTCCTCGTCGACACCGGCGACAAGCGGCCCATCACCTCCGCACTCGCCAACCTCCAGGGCGCGTACTTCACCAACCCCAATCTGATCGCGGCCGGCGCCCTGATGACCGCGATCCCCACGCTGCTGGTCTATTTCGCGCTCCAGCGTCAGTTCATCAGCGGGCTCACCATCGGCTCGAGCAAGGGCTGAGCCGCCCTCGTATCCCTCGCCGCACCGAACACAAGGAGGTACGGCCCATGCGGTCAACCTCGAACGCAGCCCTGCCCGGACGCCGGCTGGGAACCGTCGTCGTCCTGGCCCTCACCGCCCAACTCGCGACGACCGTTCCCGCCGCGCAGGCCGAGACCGAGGCCCCCACGACCCCGGCCGCCACGACCACCACCCTGGCCGCCAACCCCTACATGGGCTGGACCAGTTGGACCATGCAGTCGTCGAAGTACCCGGGCCTCAACCCGAAGGGCGACTACAGCTATCTGACCGAGGCGAACGTCGACAAGCAGACCGATGCCATGGCGGCCAAGCTGAAGAAGTTCGGCTACGAGTACATCAACATCGACGCCGGCTGGTGGATGGACTGGTCGTGGAAGTCGCAGTTCGACGAGTACGGTCGGCAGAAGGCCGACCCGGAGCGCTTCCCGAGCGGCATGAAGGCCGTCGCCGACCGCATCCACTCCAGGGGCCTGAAGGCCGGAATCTACCTCCCGGTCGGCCTGCAGAAGGAGGCGTACAACGACGGCAGGACGCCGATCTGGAAGGCCGAGGGCTGCACCACCGCCGACATCGTCTACGACGACCTGCGCACCACCAACGGCTGGGACAGCTCGTACAAGATCGACTTCTCTGATCCCTGCGCGCAGAAGTACATCGACTCCCAGGCACAGATGTTCGCCGACTGGGGCTACGACTTCCTCAAGCTCGACGGCGTCGGACCCGGCTCCTTCAAGAGCGGCGACAACTACGACAACGTCGCCGACGTGGCCGCCTGGCAGAAGGCCATCGACACCGCCGGCCGCCCCATCCACCTGGAGTTGTCCTGGTCCCTCGCCTACAGTCACGCCGAGGACTGGAAGAAGTACTCCAACGGCTGGCGCATCGACACCGACGTCGAGTGCTACTGCAACACCCTGGTCAGTTGGGAGAACTCGGTCGACGACCGGTGGGACGACGCCCCGGCCTGGACGGACCACGCCGGACCCGGCGGCTGGAACGACCTCGACTCCCTCAACGTCGGCAACGGCGAGATGGACGGCCTCACCAAGGCCGAGCGGCAGAGCTACGCCACCCTGTGGGCGATCGTCAAGTCTCCGCTCTACACCGGCGACGACCTCACCCGCCTCGACTCCTACGGGCTGTCGCTGCTGACCAATCGCGAGGTCATCGCGATCAACCAGAGCAGCGCGCCGCCCGCCGAGCCCGTCACCGCATCCGACCCGCAGCAGGTGTGGGCCGCGAAGAACCCCGACGGCACCTACAGCGTGGCGCTGTTCAACCTGTCCGGCGCACCCGCCTCCGTGACGGCGAACTGGTCGACCCTCGGCTTCCAGGGCAAGGCCTCGGTGCGTGACGTGTGGAACAAGGAGAACCTCGGAACCTACACCGACAAGATCACCCAGGCGCTGCCCGCGCACGGCTCGCGGCTGTTCACCGTCACCCCGCGCGGCACCGGCCTCACCTGGACCGGCTACGAGGCCGAGGCGGGCGGCCTGAGCGGCAACGCCTCCGTGGCCGACTGCTCCGCCTGCTCCGACGGCCGCAAGGTCGGCAACCTCTACGGCGGCGGCAAGCTCACCGTCAACGACGTCGTCGTGCCCAGGGCCGGCACCTACCAGGTCAAGGTCTCCTACATCAGCGGCGACGCCCGGTCTGCCCTGGTCTCCGCCAACGGCGGCGGCGCCACCTCGCACAAGTTCGCTTCCACGGGTGACTGGACCACGGTGAACAGCGTTTATGTGCCGGTGAAGCTGAAGTCCGGGGCCAACACGATCACCATCGACAGCGGAAGCGACGGCTACGCGCCGGACATCGACCGGATCGACGTACAGAAGTCTCGCTGATCTCCTTCCGTCCCCCCACCCCAGACGCATCCGGAGCCGCCATGAACACCAGCTCTGACGACCCGAGCAGAAGAACCCTCCTCTCCCTCGCCACCACGGCGGCCCTCACCGCCGCCGGCACGCTGCCCACCTTCACCGCCTCCGCCGCGCCCGCCCGCCCCGCCGAAGCTCCGCTGCCCGCCGACGCCGCCCGCCAGCAGTTGTGGTGGCGAGCCCCTGGCGACGAGGGCTCCCTGATCGAACAGGGCCTGCCCATCGGCAACGGCCGCATAGGCGCCCTCGCGAGCAACGACTCCGGCCGCGAAGTGCTGCTGATCTCCGACGCCACCATGTGGACCGGCGGCCTCAACGACACCCTGGACAAGGACGGCCAGTTCCCTTATGGACGCTCCGACTTCGGCTCGTTCACACTGCTCGCCAAGCTCACCGTCGACATCCCCGACCACGACCTCGGCGCCGTCAACACCTACCGCCGCACCCTCGACCTCGCCCAGGGCCTGGTCACCAGCTCCTACGTCCGCTCCGGCATCACCTACCGGCGCGAGATGTACGCCAGCCACCCCGACGACGTCATCGTCCTGCGCTTCACACAGAGCGGCGGCGGCCACTACACCGGCACCATCACCCTGACCGGCACCCACGGCGAGAACCCCACCGCCGCCGAGTCCTTCGGCGCGACCCTCCCCAACGGCCTGCGCTACGGCGCCGCCGTCAAGGCCCGCGCCACAGGCGGCAAGGTCACCGTCAACGACACCCGGATCGACTTCTCCGGCTGCAGGGAACTCACCATCGTCGTCAGCGCCGGCACCAACTACGCGCCCGACGCCGCCGCAGGCTTCCGCAACCCCTCCCTCGACCCCGAGCGGCTGGCCCGTACGAAGGTCCGCGACGCGGCGTCGGAGTCCGCCGACGCCCTCCGGCGCACCCACATCGCCGACTATCGTGCCCTCTACGCAAAACTGGACCTCTCGCTCGGCACGTCCAGCGCCGAGCAGCGCGAGCTGGACACCTGGGAACGCCTCCACGCCCGCACCCGGGACCTCGTCCCCGACCCCGAACTGGAAGCCGCCTACCTGCAGTTCGGCCGGTACCTCATGATCTCCGGATCTCGTGACAGCCTGCCCCTGAACCTCCAGGGCCTGTGGCTGGACGGCAACGACCCGGACTGGATGGGCGACTACCACACGGACATCAACATCCAGATGAATTACTGGATGGCCGACCGGACCGGTCTCTCCCAGTGCTTCGACACCTTCACCGACTACTGCCTCGCCCAACTCCCCTCCTGGACCAAGCTCACCCAGATCCTGTTCAACGACCCGCGCAACCGCTACCGCAACTCCACCGGCAGGGTCGCCGGCTGGACCGTCGCCATCTCCACCAACCCCTACGGCGGAGGCGGCTGGTGGTGGCATCCGGCGGGCAACGCCTGGCTGTGCAACAGCCTGTACGAGCACTACGAGTACACCCAGTCGCGCGCCTACATCGCGAAGATCTACCCGCTTCTCAAGGGCGCCTGCGAGTTCTGGGAGGCACGGCTGCTGCCCCATGCCCTCCCCGGCACCACCAAGGAGGTGCTGATCGCGGACAGCGACTGGTCCCCGGAGCATGGCCCGCTCGACGCCAAGGGCATCACCTACGCCCAGGAACTGGTGTGGGCGCTGTTCGGCAACTTCGCGGCCGCCTCCGCCCTGCTGAAGAAGGACACCGCCTACGCCGACACCATCACCGGCATGCGCAAGCGCCTGTACCTGCCGCAGGTGAGCCCGAAGACGGGCTGGCTGGAGGAGTGGATGTCGCCCGACAACCTCGGCGAAACCACGCACCGGCACCTGTCCGGGCTGGTCGGCCTCTTCCCCGGCGACCGCATCCGCCCCGACGGCTCCACCCCCAAGAAGATCGTCGACGCAGCCACCGCCCAGCTGACCGCGCGCGGCATGAACAGCTTCGGCTGGGCCAACGCCTGGCGCAGCCTGTGCTGGGCCCGGCTCAAGGACGCAGAGAAGGCCTACCAGCTCGTGGTCAACAACCTCCGCCCGTCCAGCGGTGGCAGCAATGGCACCGCCTTCAACCTCTTCGACGTCTACGAGGTGGAGCAGGGCCGCGGCATCTTTCAGATCGACGCCAACTTCGGCACTCCGGCGGCGATGACCGAGATGCTGCTGTACTCGCGGCCCGGCCATCTGGAACTGCTCCCGGCCCTGCCGGACGCATGGGCTTCTTCCGGCCACATCACCGGCCTTCCCGCGCGCGGCGGATTCGTCGTGGACGTGAAGTGGCGGGATGCGAAGCCCACTTGGGTGAGGCTCCGCAGCGTCGGCGGGCGCACGACCACCGTCGAGTTCGCGGGCCGCACCCGCAATGTGGTGCTCCAGGCCGGTGCGTCCGTCACGCTCAAGGACTTCGACCGGTGATCCGCCGGATCGCGTCCGCGGGCGGGGCGCTCGCGATGATGTGCGCCCTGGCCGTCCCGTCCGGGCAGGCGCTGGCCGAGGATTCCGGGAAGGTGGCTCGCCGGCACGACGTCATCACCTGGGGCGCCGGCGCCGACCGCCTGGGCGAGGGTGTCGCCGGGCGCGGCTACCGGCTCGTCGTGCACACCAGCGCCGGCGGCGACAACCTGCGGATCCGCCTGTCCAACGCCTTCGGCGACCGGCCGGTGACCTTCGACAGCGTCTACGCGGGCCTGCAGAAGTCGGGTGCGGAACTGGTGCGCGGCACCAACAAGCGGCTCACGTTCGACGGCGCCCGCTCGGTCACCGTCCCCGCCGGACGCACCGTCTACAGCGACCCGCTGCCCGGCCGGCTGGCCGCCGGCTCCGACCTGGTCATCAGCGTGCACAGCCCGGACGCCGCGGGTCCCGCGACCGGCCACGGCATGGCCATGGCGACGTCGTACATCACCCAGGGCGATCACACGGCAGAAGAGAGCGCCACCAACTGGGCCAACCGGACCGGCTCCTGGCACTACCTCGACGCCGTCACCGTACGGACAAGTGCCTCCATCGGCGCGGTGGTCGCGCTGGGCGACTCCATCACGGACGGCTGGCAGTCCTCGACCGATCTGAACCGCCGCTGGCCCGACTACCTGGCCAGTCGGCTGCGCACGTCCAGCGCGACGACCGTCGAGGGAGTCGCCAACGAAGGAATCTCCGGCAACAAGCTGCTCGCTGACGGCGCCGGACAGAGCGCACTCAACCGGCTGGACCGCGATGTCCTGTCCCACCCCGGGGTCCGGACCGTGTTCCTCTTCGAGGGCATCAACGACATCAAGGCCCACACCGGGGTGACGGCGCAGGATGTGATCGACGGCTACAGGGAGATCATCCAGCGGTCCCATGACGCCGGACTGTGCGTGGTCGGCGCCACGGTCGGCCCCTACAAGGGCTGGCCCGAATGGGACCCGGCAGGCGAAGCCGTACGGCAGGAGATCAACGCATTCATCCGGGACAGCGGCGAGTTCGACCGCGTGGCCGACTTCGACCGGGCTCTGCGCAGTCCCTACGACCCCGAGCGCATGCTCCCCTTCCTCGACAACGGCGACCACGTGCACCCCAACGACAAGGGCATGCAGGCCTTGGCCGACACGGTCGACCTCGCAAGCCTCGACTGCTCCGCGACGTAGGGTGCACCGGCGCAGCAGTGATTCCAACCCGCCCGAGGCCGGCTGCGGATGTCCACGGGCTGGACCCGGGGCACGGCGTGCACCGTTTCAGGTTGGACTGCGACTGGTGCGCGCGTGGCACGTCACGGCAGCCGCGCGTGGCGTTCGTGCCGGCCTTTGCCTCCTCGGTCCAAGGGCCACAGGGGTTGGAGGGAAGGGTCCCCGCTGGGCCCGAACGTCTGGAGCAAATTTCATCCGTGCAGGTCACGCTGCATGTCGGTATGCGTGGAGGATGCCGCCGAGGCGATCGCGTCGACGTATGTTGTGGCGGGCTAACGTGTCCGGATCGTCGATCGGTGGTCTGGATCCGGCGACTGCCGTGTTCGATCACCACGAGCACGTACATCCGGTGTCCGTTTCGTCCGTCACCCGACCCGGTAGACCTGCAGCGCTGTACCGCGCCCCCACGCGTCGTCGTCAACCGCAGGTCCCCGGCGTCACCCGATCGATGTGGATGTCTTCTGCATCGAGAGGTATAAGGGTCCCTTGTCGGCTCTCGAGCACCTTTCGCGGTGGGAGCACGGTGTCGTGCTCCCTATGCGACAGGGGGAGGGGAGACTGCTGATGATCCCTGTGGGCAGGTTTCAGCAGGCAGGCCGGCAGATGGGGCACTCCCAGGGTGTGAGTGCTGTATCCGGTTGTGGAGCGCCGTAGCGAGACAGCCTTGCGGGGTCTTGTCGGAATAAATAGTGTGCCAAGTGGGTGGAAGTGATGGCGCCGATGAGTGCAGGTGCTGGGTCAGTGGTAGGGGGAGACCGCATACCGGCACTGCGGCGTCAATCATGACGCGCTGACAGTAGATGCGCGAGAGCGTCGGACCGAGCGACCGCGGCCAAGATCTCGGGAACCCGAAGAAGCGGTCCCCACCAGGGCGGATGAGATTTCCGGCAAGGGCAACCTCCGACCGGCGGGTATATGGGGCGCCTGTATCTGACAGGCCCCACACTCATCTCGCTGACAGGCCCAACGTCCTGGGCCCGGCTTGCCTGATCGCCCCTATGGTGCGGTGGGCTCTCCGTTGATGCGAGCAAGGGCCTCAGCAAAGGTTTGGCGGTCGGTGAAGGCGTGACGCGCGCGTGACCACGGCCAGCCGAAGAACTGGCACTGGATGAGCACGGTCGGCGCGAGCAGCAGCTCCAGCTTGATGCTCGCCTCGCGCTCGGAGAGCATCACCATGCGGGCGTTGACGGCGTAGGCGACGGCGAAATGGAAGGAACAGCATGAGTGCACAGCCGGTTCACCCGCATGGTGATGTCGTGAGACCTTGGCTCCTGAGCGGTTGAGCAGGCCTGTCTCCTGACCTGCCGAGGACCCAGCTCTGACCAGCGCGCTCAACCTCCGGTGAGAAAGAAGCCCGTCGATCAAGGCTCGGTGGAGGCACGTGAGGCATGTGCGTGGATGGTTTGGCCGAACCACTTCGCGGACGCTCGTTCGACAGCAGAATTGTTCCCACCCTGATACGTGGCCGGGGGTGGCACGAAATGCGCTACGGCGACATGCCGCTGCGGCGCGGGCTCAGGGAGCTGGGCGAGGAGCTGGCCGACCACCTCGCCGCGCGCACTGTGCCCGACCCCGCCCTACGTACGCCCGACTCGCGCGCCGCCCTGGTCACAGCTGCCGAGTGCGCCATGGGCGTGCTGAGCCTCGCATGCTTCCCCATGGCGCGCCGTACGCCCGCGCTGAAGCCGCGCGGCTGGGCCAGGACGACGTTCCCTTCGCTCACGTCGCGTCACCCCCGGCCGGTGCGGGGACGGCGGCGGTCCGGCGCGGGGTGCGTGCGTCCAGCCTCAGGCGCAGCCGGCGCGGGTGGTAGACGGTGGCCAGCGGGACCGGGCGGATGTCCATGCCGGGCTCGCAGGTGACCCGCCAGCGGCCGAGGATGGTGGCGAGCCCCAGGGTGGCCTCGGTGCGTGCGTAGAGGTCGCCGATGCATTTGCGGGCGCCGGTGCCGAACGGCACGTAGGCGTGGCGGGAGGCCGGCGCGATACGGTCCGGGAGCCAGCGGTCGGGGTCGAACTTGTTGGGGTTGTCGAAGGCGTCCTCGTGCTGGGCGACCGCCGCGGGGCTGAAGACGACGGTGGAGCCGGTGGGCAGCTGGCGGCCCGCGAGTTCGGTCGGGGTGGCGGTGAGGCGGGTGAACAGCCAGGCCGGCGGGTGCAGTCGCAGCGTCTCGGAGATGATCCGGTCGGCCAGGGAGAGGTTCGGCAGGTCGTCCCACTGCGGGGCGCGGCCGTCGAGGACGGTGTCGATCTCGTCGTAGAGAGCGGCCTCGATCTCCGGGTGCTGGGAGAGGAGATAGAAGACCCAGGTGAGGGTACCGGCGACGGTCTCGGTGCCGGCCGCCATGACGGTGATGACCTGGTCGTGGATCTCTTTGTCGGCGAGCCGGTCGCCGTCGTCGTCGCGGGAGGCGATCAGGGCGGCGAGCAGGTCGTCGCGCTCGGTGTCGGAGCTGCGGTAGTCGTCGATGAGCTGCTGGGTGGTCTCGTGCAGGAAGTTCAGGTTGCTCTTGTAGCGGCGCTGGGACGGCAGGGGCAGCCGGCGGATCGAGGCCGGCAGGAACATCTGCCGGAACAGGCCGTTGAGCACGACGTCGAAGGAACGTTCCACCTTCGCCGCCAGCTCGGGGCTGACGGGTGTGGAGTACAGGGTGCGGCCGACCGTGCGCAGGGCCATGCCGTACATCTCCTGGAAGGCGTCGACGACCATGCCGTCCTGCCAGCGCGACGCCGTGTCCTCGATCTCGGCGTGCATGGCCTCGGCGTACCGCTTGAGCCGGCCGCGGGTGAACGCCGACTGCATCAGTCGGCGCTGGCGGCGGTGGTCGGCGAACGGGCAGGTGACGAGGCCGTTGCCGGCGATGTCACGGGCACGGTCGTAGAAGACGCCGCCCTTGTCGAAGATGCGGTCGTTGGTCAGGACGTGCCGCAGCAGTTCGGGGTGGGTCGGGACGTAGGCCGTGGTGGGGCCGATCTTGATCTCGACCAGGTCGCCGTGGGCCGACAGCGAGGCCATGAAGTTCACGGGGTGACGCATCATCTGGAGGGCGTGTCCCACGACGGGCAGCGCCCCGGGCGCCGCTCCCGCCGAGAAGGTGGTCTGCTCGGTCATTCGATTCTCAACTTCCCTTCTCCAACGATCCGTTGACGGCCGTTCCGGTCTGTTGACAGCTGTGCCGCCGCGACGGCCGGGCGCGGGGGCGTATCGCTGGTGTGCGGTGCTGCTAGTGGGCGGTGTTGCCGAGTTCCTCCAGGTAGCCCTGGGCACCGGCGGCGAGCGCGAACTCGGCGTCGTAGCGGCCCGAGGAGCGGTGCCAGTCGTAGGAACCGCGGATCACGGTGCGCACGGCGTCGTTGCGGTAGCGCTCCAGGGCCTCGCGCTCGGCCTCGTCGAGCCGGTAGATGTCGCCGACCTGCGGCAGGCAGGACTCCAGCAGGAGGTACTGCTCCAGACGGGCGCGCACCTCGCTCTGGATGTGGGCGACGCTGCGGTCCTTGGACCAGCCGTGCTCCCGGCGCAGGATCATGACCATGTTGTTCTGCTCGCCGCGGGCCTCTTCCTTCTCCAGCGAGGCTATGTCGTTGAGCAGCAGATTGACGTCGACGGCGACCTGGAGCATCGCGGAGAGCACGGCGCTGTCGAAGACCCGGTGCGGCACCTCGAAGCGGCCGGCGCGCTCGGCGAGGTCGACCGTCGGCTGCACCCCGATGGTCTGCCGGCGCACGGCCAGGTACTGGGCCGCGGAGTTGTACGGCGTGTCCCAGAAGCGGCTCTCCGCCTCGTCGACGTAGCCGTCGAAGTAGCTGCGCCAGTGCCGGGCGCTGCGCGCGCACCAGGCGGGTGTCATGCCCTCGCTGGTGCGCCGCCAGATGTCGGCGAAGCCGCGGGCGATGGGGGGCGCCGTGTTGGGGAGGGGGCCGTCCAGCGCCGCCGCGACCGCGTTGGTGAGCTGTTTGGTCTCCTCCGGGTTTTCGCCGCGGGGCCCGTCGAAGAGGTCGTCGAAGAGGAAGAACCACGACATCAGGTCGACGCCCAGGTCCAGGTCGGCGCCGGTGGCGTGCGGGTAGAAGCGGGAGGCCAGGTCGGCGTAACCGCCGCGCAGATGACGCGTCGCCGCCGCCTCGGACTTGATCAGCCCGAGCGACCGCGGCCAGGCGAGCTGCTCGGCATCGGCCCGCGCGTGATCCGGGCTCTGCCGCCCCGGCAGGGGTATGTGGAAGTCGATGTCCTGTGGCATGACGGAATCCTTGGGAGTGGGTTGCGGAGGGGCAGTGGGCATGGTGGTGCCCTGGCGGGGGTGGAGCGCTGATCGGAGAGTCAGAAGTCAGAAAGGGGCATACGGGTACGAGGGTCGGCTCGGTCTCACACTTCGCGGTCGACGACGAACCGCCCGAGCGCGAGGAGTTCGTCCCGCGCGCCGGCGTCCAATGTGATACTGCGCAGCGCGTCCTCGGCCAGCGCTATCCGCCGGGCAGCCTCGGCCAGCGCCCAGTCCCGGCCGCCGGCGCCCTCGATCAGGCCGGCCACGCGCCGTAGTTCCTCCTCGCCGGGTTCGCCGGGGGTGGTGAGCCAGGCGGCCAGCTCGTCGCTGAGCGGGCCGTCCTGGCTCAGTGCGTGGCTCACCGGCAGGGACTTCTTGCGGGAGCGCAGATCGGAGTGGACCGACTTGCCGGTGACGGCTGGGTCGCCCCAGATGCCGAGAACGTCGTCGACGAGCTGGAAGGCGACGCCGACCTGGTCGCCGTAGAGCGCCAGCGCGTCCACCGTCGCCTCTGGTGCCCCGGCGAGGACGGCGCCGATCGCGGCGCTCGCCGACAGCAGCGCGCCGGTCTTGCCGGCGGCCATGTCGACGCACTCTTCGACCGTGACGTGCGAGCGCTGTTCGAAGGACAGGTCCTGGACCTGGCCGCGGATCAGCTGCCGGGTGGCGCGGGCCAGCAGCCGGGCGGCGGGGGCCGCCGTCGGCAGCCCGGTGTCCAGCAGCACCTCCTGGGCGAGCGCCAGCATCGCGTCACCGGTCAGGATGGCGCTGGAGGGACCCCACAGCTTCCACACCGTGCGCCGGTGGCGGCGCTCCTCGTCGCCGTCCATCAGATCGTCGTGCACCAGGGAGAAGTTGTGCACGAGCTCCACGGCGACGGCGCCGGGCAGGGCGACCTCCGGCGGTGCGCCGACCGCCTCGGCCGACAGCAGCGCGAGCGCCGGCCGTACGGCCTTGCCGGCGTCGGCGCTGGTGGGCGCGCCGCCGACGGTGATCCAGCCGAAGTGGTAGGCCGCCTGGTGACGTGAGCGATGGTCGAGCCGGTCGACGGCGGCGCGCAGCGCCGGGGTGATCGTGACCCGGCCGTGGCTGAGGCAGGCGGGGGCGGTGGTCATGCGGCGACCTCCGCGCGCCAGGGGGCGGTCGGGTCGTCGAAGATGCTGACGACCTGGCGCATGATGCGCCGTTCGGCCGGGTCGAAGGCCTGCTTGGCGTGGACGGTGCCGAGCTGGTCCCATACGACGATGTCCCCGGGCTGCCAGGTGTGGGCGTAGGTGTGCTGGGGCTTGCCCGCGTGCGACAGCAGTTCATCGAGCAGCTTGCGGCTGTCGTCGGGGGCGAGGTCCACGATCCGCTTGGTGTTCAGGGTGCTGATGTAGACCGACTGGCGGCCGGTGCGCGGATTGCGGGCGATCAGCGGGTGGATGGTGGAGGTGCCGTCCTCGGGCTGGATCCGTTCGGTGCTCTCGCCGAGGGACACCTCGCCCTGGAGCTCCTCCTCGATGGTCTCCTCGTACCCGGTGCGCAGGGCGTGGCGGACCCGGTAGGCGTGCAGGCGTTGGCGCTCTTCGGGCGACAGCGACTCGTACAGGGCGTACATGTCGGTGAAGAGGGTCTGCCCGCCGCCGGAGGCCGGCACTTCCATGGCCTCCAGGAAACCGACCTGGGAGACGCGGGGGCGGAAGGAGTAGTCGGTGTGCCAGTCCATCCACCCGGCGTCGCCGACGCCGATCTTGCGGCCGTCCTCGACCAGGTTGGAGACGATCAGGATCTCGTTGTGGTCGGGGTTGGCGCCGCTGGTCAGACCGGTCTTCGGGATGTACCCGAAGCGGCGGCCGAAGGCCAGGAACTCCTCGTAGGAGGGGGTCTGGTGGCCGCGGAAGACGAGTACGAGATGCGCGTCGAGCGCCGCCCAGATCTCCTCTGACTGGGTCTTGTCCATATCGCCGGTGACATGGGCGCCGTGCACGACGGCGCCGAGAGCGGCGCCGGGTATCGGCGTTACGTCCATGGGCGTTGCCGCCTTTCACAGAAGGATGGGGTGTCAGCGCAGTTCGAGGCCGACGAGGTCGCCCGTCTCGCGCCAGCGCCTGAGGATGTTCACGAACTCCACGGAGCCGCCGCCGTAGCTGGAGTTGCGACGGGGCAGTCCGCTCGGGTCGCCCTCGTTGTTGTAGAGGCCGGGCGTGCAGTTCTCGAGGAAGTCGAGGTCGTTGGCGGCGAGCCGGAGGATTTCTGCGACCCATTCCTTCTCGCCGGCCTCGGAGGCCTCCACGACCTGGTGGCCGCGCTCCTCGACGCACTTGACGATGTGCGCGAGGTGCCGGGTCTGCTCGCCCAGTACGTAGGGGATGTTGACGTGCCGACCGGCTTGGATCTTGGACAGGATGAAGCAGTTGGGGAAGCCGTTCACCTGGAGTCCGTGCAGGGTGTGTGCCCCGTCCGCCCACTTCTCCGAGAGCTTCACGCCGTCGCGGCCGACGATGTCGTAGCCGGCGCGGTGCGTGTACGGGACGGAGAACTCGTGCTCGTAGCCGGTGGCGAAGACCAGGCAGTCGACCGGGTACTCCCGGCCGTTCGCGACCACCCCGGCCGGGGTGAGCCGCTCCACGCCCTGCCCCTGGGTGTCGACCAGGGTCACATTGGGCCGGTTGAAGGTCTGGAGGTAGCCGTCGTGGAAGCAGGGCCGCTTGCAGTACACGCGGTAGTACGGTTTGAGGGCGGCGGCGGTCGCGGGGTCGGTGACGACGCTGTCGATGCGGGCGCGCAACTCCTCCATCTTGAGGAAGTCCGCCCGCTCGGCCGCGAGCGCCCGCTCCTTCGGGTCGCCCCCGGTGTCGCCGGTGGGCAGGATGGCGGCGGCCAGCTTGGCCGTGGTCTGGGTCCAGCGGTCCTGGACCAGGTCCTCGTCCTGAGGGATACCGGAGGTCAGCGCGTGGAAGTTCTCCATCCGGCGCTGCTGCCAGCCCGGTTCGAGGCTGTCGGCCCAGTCGGGCGGGGTGGGCCGGTTGCCGCGGACGTCGACCGTGGCCGGGGTGCGCTGGAAGAGGACGAGCTGCTCGGCCCACTCGGCGAGGTGCGGGGCGAGCTGGATGGTCGTCGAGCCGGTGCCGATGACGCCGACCTTCTTGTCCTTGAGCTTGGTCAGGCCGCCGGTGCTGTCGCCGCCGGTGTAGTCGAAGTCCCAGCGGCTGGTGTGGAAGGAGTGCCCGGCGAACGTCTCCAGGCCCGGCAGCGCCGGGAGTTTGGGGCGGTGCATCAGACCGATCGACATGGCCACGTACCGGGCCCGGATCAGATCCCCGCGGTCGGTGCTCACCAGCCACTTCGCGGCGGCCTCGTCCCAGCGCAGCTCGGTGACGGTGGTGTGGAAGAGGGCGTCGCGGTAGAGGTCGTACTTGTGGGCGATCCGCTGGAGGTGGGCGAAGATCTCGGGCCCGGTGGAGTACTTCTCGGTGGGTATCGTGCCGATCTCTTCGAGCAGCGGCATGTAGATGTAGCTCTCGACGTCGCACCGGATGCCGGGGAAGCGATTCCAGTACCAGGTGCCGCCGACGTCGCCGGCCTCGTCGATCAGCCGGATGCGCTCCAGGCCGGTCTCCTTGCGCAGATGGGCGCCGGTCAGCAGGCCGCCGATGCCGGCGCCGACGACGGCGACGTCCACCTCGTCGGTGAGCGGCTCGCGCTCCTGTCGCTCGGTGTAGGGGTCTCGCGCGTAGTGGCTGAAGTCACCGCGCGCGAACTGGTAGGTGCGACCGACGGTGCGCTTGTCGCGTTCCTGCCGATATTTCTCCCTCACCGCTTCCAGGTCGATGGTCAGCGTTTCATCGCCACGGTCGTCGCTTTCGGCGCGGGCCACAGCTCCTCCTCGGGGGAAGGGGGTGGAAGGGAAACATGACGCCATACGTCGTCGAACTGATCGCGCAGCCGCAGCGGGGCGTCGGAGTTGCTGAAGAGATAGAAGCGATCGGAGCCGAGGGCTTCCCATACGAGTCCGGCGACGTCCTCGGCGCTCACCGAGGTGTCGCCGCCCGCGCCGCGTGGCGCCGTCAGGCCTTGGACCATGGGGGTGTCGACCCGGCCGGGACACAGCACCGACACCCGGACCCCGGTGCCCCGCAGATCGGCGCGCAGACTGCGGGCGACCGCGAGGTCGGCGTGCTTGGAGGCGGCGTAGGCGGCGCTGCCGGCGCCGACGACGAAGGCGGACATCGAGGCGGTGTGGATCAGATGGGCGGGCCGGCCGCGCTCCAGCAGCCGGGGGACGAAGGCGCGGGCCACCAGAACGTGCGCCCAGTGGTTCACCTCGAAGACCTGCCGCATCCGCTCCATCGGTACCTCCCACAGGGGCTGTCCCACGGGGCCGAGGACACCGGCGTTGTTGCACACCACGTCGATGTCGCCGAGCAGGTCGAACGCTGTGTCCGCGAGCCGTTCGACGGCGTCCGGGTCGGTCAGGTCGGCGGTCACCGCGGTGACCTGAGCGCCCTGTGCGGTGAGTTCGGCGGTACGGCGGTGCAGCGCGTCGCCTTCGACGTCCGCCATCACCACGCCGGCGCCGGCCCGGGCGAAGCGGGCGCTGAGGGCGAGGCCGATGCCGCTGGCCGCGCCGGTCACCACGGCTGTCCTTGTCTGTAACTGCACTTGGCTGTCTCCGCTTCTGCGCGCGGGTACGCCGAAGGACGGCGCGCCGTTGCCAACGAGAAGGTCCGGGTCGGATCGCGCCGTTCGAGGGGCGCGGGTGTCAGCTGGGGTCGGGGAGCTTCAGACTGATCACGAGAACGGTCACCGAGAAACACGCCAACAGGGCGAGAACGAGCACGGCCGCCGACACCGTCGACAGCCAACTGGCCAGGGAGATATAGAGGGTTCCGCCGACGGTCGCGCCCAGCGCGGTCGCCATCTGCTGGCTGGTCACCAGCACACCGCTGCCCATACCGGCCTGCGCGGAGGGTACGTCGGCGAGGATCGTCCGGAACAGCGTCGGGCCGATCAGCGCCGCGCCTGCGCCGAAGAGGCCGATCCCGACGAGCACGAGCGCCAGGGAGGGATGCGGCCAACCCAGCCGGATCACCAGCGCAAGCAGCAGCACGCCCGTGCCCTGGACGAGGGCGCCCAGGGTGACGATCCGGCTGCCCAGGGCCGCCGCGATCCTCGGGGTGAACAGCGTCACCACGAAGAACGCCACGGCGAACGGAGTCAGCACCCCGCCGGAGGCGAGCCCGCCGAAGCCGAAGTGACCCTGCGCGATCAGCGCGTAGACGAACAGGAAGGCGCCGAAGCCGGCCGAGAACGGCACCATCGCCGCCAGCCCTCTGCGCATCCCCGGATGGGACAGCACCGACGGGGACAGCAGCGGTGAGCCGCCCCGCGCCTCCAGCCCACGTTCGGCCCGCACCAGCGCCAGCGCACCCACCGCGGCGACCGCGAGCAGCGACCACAGCCACAGCGGCCAGCCAAGGTCGGGGCCCGCCACGACCACGCCCAGGACACAGACCATGGTGACACCGAACAGCACGGTACCCACCGCGTCGAAGCCCGGCTTCGCGTCGGCCCTGGTCGCGGGAACGCGCCGGACAGCCAGCAGCGCGGCCACCCCGATCGGCACATTGATCGCGAAGACCGACCGCCAGCCGATCCCGGCGACGTCCAGCGAGACCAGCAGCCCGCCCAGGATCTGCCCGGTGACCATGCCGAGGGCCGCGGTCGCGCCGTACATCCCGATCGCTCGGGCGCGCGCCTGACCCTCGGTGGCCGCCTGGATCGTCGCCAGCACCTGCGGTACGAGCATGGCGCCGGCGGCGCCCTGCAGCAGCCGGGCCGCGACAAGGAACTCGATGGTCGGGGCGAGTCCGCACAGCGCCGAGGTGACGGTGAACGCCGCGAGCCCGTAGGCGTACAGACGCCGTCTGCCGAAGGCGTCGCCCAGCCGTCCGCCCAGCACCAGGCCGAGGGCGTAGGTGAGGCCGTAGCCGGACACCACCAGCTCCAGTGCGGCGGGGCCGCCGTGGAGGTCGTCACTGATCGAGGTCAGCGCCACATTGACGATGGAGGCGTCCACGATGGACAGGGCGTATCCGGTGAGCACCACCACGAGGGCGATGCCACTGAGCCCCGCGGCGGCCGGTTCCGTGTCGGCCGAGGACTCCGGTGTCGCGTTGGGCCCCTTCAGAGGGGGGAGGCCCTCGTGTTTCGTCATGCGCTGCCTACCCGGGCGTGTGTGGGGGACGGTTGAGGCGGGTGCGGGGATAACAATGTCACTCGGTGGTGGTGGGGGTGCCGGTGATCTTCGACATGACTCCCTTGGAGGGGTCCTTCGCGGACTCCGGCCAGGGGGTCAGGGCGTTGAACCCGCGGTGCGAGGAGGCGGGCTGGATACGGGTGTCCATCGACATCCGCATGCCGGCCGGGTTCACCGAGACGTTCGGGATGGACTTGTGGCACATGAAGGCGTGGAAGATGATTACGTCGCCCGGTTCCATGGGCGAGAACAGCAGTTGCTCGTCCGCGCCGAACTTCTCCGCCGGGATACCGCGTACGGCGTGGCCGAAGCGGC
Organism: Streptomyces sp. NPDC000941; assembly: GCF_053599555.1. Lineage (NCBI taxonomy): Bacteria > Bacillati > Actinomycetota > Actinomycetes > Kitasatosporales > Streptomycetaceae > Streptomyces > Streptomyces sp. NPDC000941. Next base: position 40,038 of record NZ_JBSFMM010000016.1, on the reverse strand, counting down.
GGAAGTTCTCGGTCACGACGTGCTCGCGCGGGCCCTTCTGGTGGCTGCCGTCGGCGACGGCGACGCCGCCTATGTCGGGGGTCGTCGCGAGCAGCGGCACCCAGGCGGTGCGGAAGTCCTTGTTCGGGCCGATGTAGAAGCCGTCCTGGTGCAGCGGGGTCAGGAAGCTCGGCTCCGCGGAGCCCGCGGCGGCGGGGTAGTAGCGGATCGTCGTCGACTTGAAGACGAAGACGGGCTCGCTGAAGACCTTCTCCCAGACCTTGAGGGCCGAGGGGTGGTTCCACAGGTCGTCGTACTTGACGTAGTCGTGCATCGCCACTTCGTCGACCGCCTCGAAGGACTCGATGGTGAGGGTGTCGAGCGTGGTGCCGGGGGCGGCGTGGCCGAGTGCGATCAGGCCCTCGAGCATCTGCTCCGCGGCGGTCCGGACGAGTTCACGGTCCAGGGCGCCGCGCAGATAGAGGTAGCCGTGCTCGTCGTAGAAGCGGTCGAGGGCCTCACGGTCGTCGAGAAGAGGCGTGCAGTCGACGTAGTCGCTGAAAGTGTCCGTCATGGTTCCTTGTCCTCCTGACGTCTGTGCGTGAGGGGAAGGAGCGTCAAACATCCGGTCGGGCGGACGGCTTCGATGGCGCCGGGTGAGGCGGAGGTGACGAGGGACGACCGCCGGGGACGGCCGGTGCTGACGTTCAGGATGGCGGGGGCCGGTGATGCGCCGACGCGCTGTGATCCGTCAGAGATGATCTGTCAGAGACGACACGCCAGGCATCGTTCTGGCAAAGCGATCGACCATGGACGGTGGACGGCTGTGTTTTCGCTCGTGCAATGCCACTTAGAAGGTAACGGGGAGTTCATCGAACCCGCCGGTGATTCGGTGCTCCTGCCAGCGCAGCGACTCCTCGGGCACCGCGAGCCGCAGGTTGGGCAGTCTGCGGAACAGCCGCTCGAACACCGCGGTCAGCTCGATCCGGGCCAGCGTGCGGCCGATGCAGTGCCGGGCGCCGTGCCCGAATGCCAGGTGTGACTTGGGCTTGTGCCGGACCAAGTCGAAAAGGTCGCCGTCGGGGAATACCCGGCCGTCGTAGTTGGCCGCGCCGATGGCCAGCATCACCGCGTCTCCGGTCCTGATCACTGTCTCGCCGACGGTGATGTCGCTGTGCGCGTAGCGGGGTATTACCGCGTTGGCTCCGTTGCCGCCAACGCCCAGGCGCAGGATCTCCTCGACCGCGGCCGGCGCGAGTTCGGGATTCTCGGCCAGCAGGGCACGCTGGGCCGGATTGCGCAGCAGTAGCAGGGTGCCCAGGTCGATGCGCACAATGGTGGTCTCGTAGCCGAACAACAGCACGGCGTTACCCAAGTGGGCAATCTCCGCATCGGACAGTGCGCCGTCTTTGTCGGCGATCAGCTCGGACAGGATGTCGTCGCCCGGCTCGGTTCGCTTGCGCGCCACCAGTTCCGTTATGTAGTCGACAACCTGCTGAAAGGTGTTCGCCGAGTGCTGGTCGTCGGTCTGGTCGAATGTGCCTCTCGCCCACTGCCCGAACCGCTCCCGGTCGGCCAGCGGTACGCCGAGCAGATCGCAGATCACCATGGTTGGCAACGGAAACGACAGCACGCGGTGCAGGTCGACCGGCGCAGTGCCAGCGGCCAACTGGTCGAGCAGGTCGTCCACGTGGTGCTCGATGCGGGTCTTCATGAGGCGCATCCGGCGCGATGAGAACCGCGGCACAAGCAGCGCGCGCATCTGCGCATGCCTGGTGGCCTCGGTGTCGTGGTCGTCCCCTGCCATCAGCGCGACCATGAAGCGCCTGGCCGCGCTCTTGGCCGACTGCTGCGGGTCGGGATTGCTGAGACCGAGTCGGCGGTCGGCGAGTAGCGCCCTCACCTCGTTGTAACGGGTGACCAGCCAGGCAGTATCTTCACCGGCGGTCCGCACCCTGGTGATCGGCCCCTCCTGCTGCAGTGCGCGCAACTGGGGCGCGATGCCGAGCACGGCTGGGTTGTCGAACGGTAACCTCGGCAGTTCCTTCATGTGGTCATGATCATATGTGTAGGGTTTTTATGTCAATAAGTTTGAGTCGGGGATTTCAGTGGTCGAATCAACGTGGGTTGACTGTTAGGGCCAGCGTGTTTGCTCGACGTCCGGGAGAATGCCGGTGCCGTTTCCTTGACATCGGCGGGAAATAGCTGGCCACCAGCTTCGGGGAGATCACACAGCGACCCCCTTGGCTGCGAGAACGGCGTAGGCGAGCTTCTGCGGTAAGTCTTCCCTGATAAGACAGCCCTGTGCCCCCAAGGCGAATGCCTGGTCCAGGCGGCGGCGATTCCAGAACGTACTAAGAGGTCGTTTTCTCCTGTGTTTCATCCCGGAATTGCTGTTTGATCCCACGGTGTCGGGTCGCGCCAGGAGATGGTGGCTTCGTCGGTGAGACGGCGGGCCATCAGGTCGGTCATGGCGAGGTGGATCATGGCTTCGGAGCGGGCGGGCAGGGTCTCGTATCCGCGGGCCAGGCGGCGGTGGAACATGAGCTACCCATGGGTCCGCTCCACCGTCCAGCGCCTCGGCGGTGGGGTGAATCCCCTGGTCCCGGGGGCGCGCTGGACGCTTTCCATGTCGACGCCAAGGCGGGCGGCGTGCTCGACGAGGTGCTGGCGGTAGCCACCGTTCACCCAAGCCTTGCGGATCGAGGGATGGGCAGCCGCGACCTAGCCGACCAGGTGGGTGCCGGCGACGGAGTCCTGCACGCTCGCGGCCGTGACCAGCACCGCGCGCAGCAGTCCGAGGGTGTCGGTGACGATACTCCGCTTGCGGCCCACGATGTCTTCTTCGCCGCATCCGTGCCCTGCCCGGCGGCCGGGACGCTGGTGGACGTCTTGACGCTCTGCGCGTCGATCGCGCACGCGGACGGCTCCGCTCCCTTGCCTGGCGCTACCTGCCCCACGACTTCCCGCCGAACCAAAGCGTCTATGGCTACTTCGCCCGCTGGGAAGCCGACGGCATATTCGACCAGCTCACCGGCCTCTTACGCGGCAAAGTCCGCCAAGCCGAAGGCCGCTCGAGCGATCCCAGCGCCAGCCATTTCAGTGTAAAAGCGCGGCTCGGCTGCAGCAGAGTCGGCCGCCTGATCGGCACTGCAGCAGGGCCGACTATCTGGGCGGTAAGCGGTTGAATCCCCGCTCGTCTTATGTTGGAGAATTGTGCCAACTCAGCCTCCGAAGAACTGCGACAACTTTGCTTCTGCATGCCTGTCAGTGACGGGGTCGACCGACTTCCATCGGCGGACGCCGGCGAGCGCGGCGTGGTATGAATGGACGGCTTGCCGTCTTCCGCAAATGACTGGAGGAAGCCGGACCGCAGGCACGGTGAAGCGAACGCTACTCGGAGACGTGCCTGGCTGCCGCAACGGTCCCGGCCGCCACGACGCGTGGCGAACCGGACCGTTCCGGCTCTCCGTCAGGTGTGTCGGTGGCGGGGTGTCAGGGTGCGCCGAGGTACGTGGTGGCCTGGATGTCATGCAGGTGTATGAGGATGTCGTGGGCCTTGCCGAGTGCGGCCGTGTATTCCACGGGGTCGGGCCATCCGGCGCCGATGTTCCAGGTGACACGCTCCTTGTCCAGCCACTCGCGCACCGGCTCGGGGGCCGTGCGCATGTCGAGGATGTAGTCGTCCCGGCGGGCCTTGTCCAGGGTCTGTTCGTTGGAGCCCGGCTTCGCCCCGTCCACGTGGTAGTTGCGCATCACGTTGTCGTCGGTGCCGAACGCGTTGAAGGAACCCTTGTAGAACGAGAAGCCGATGCTGGCGTAGCGGCTGCCCAGCGCGTCGCGGAGAAAGGAGCCCTGAGTCTTGGGGTACCGCGTGTCGAACGAGTCGTAGGACACGTGGGTGTTGTGGGCCGACAGCAGAATCTTGTTCCCGGTGTACTGGCGCCACCACTCCACGTTCTCGGCCATCACCTGGTCGCGGAGCTTCATCATCTGGGCGATCTGGTCCTCGTCGCCGATGTCGAAGGCAAAGCCCCTGGCCATCTGGTGGATGGCCAGGGCGTGCTGTGTCATCCACAGATGGTTCTGCTTGTCACCGCGGCCGGGGCGCTGTGCGCGCAGGAGGTCGTAGACCTTCCGGGTCCGCTCCGCCCGCTCCTGGCGCTCGGCGAGCGGCAGCTTGGGGTACTCCTCGGCGAAGGCGCCGGCGTCGGTTGTCGGGGCCAGACCGCGGTACAACTCGGTCACCTGCTTCAGCAGTCGCGGGTACTTCTGGGACACGTAGTCGATGACCCGTGCGTACAGTTCCGGGCCGGCATAGCCCATGTCGTCACCCATGAAACGGACCGGGTCGCCGGGGTGCTGGAGGTTGTAGTCCCGCATCCACCTGATGAGGTCGATGTAGTCCTGGTTGTTCCAGATCCGGTAGGAACCCTGGAACTCCTCACGGGCGATGTCCTTGAGGTTGCCCTTGCCCTGCACCACGTACTCGTCGATCCGCACACCGCTGCTCCAGGGGAGTTCCAGGCTGAAGGTCCGGAAGCCTTTCTCCTCGACCAGATAGCGGAAGACCCGGTGCTTCATGCGGAAGAAGTCCCGCGAACCGTGGGTGGCCTCGCCCAGTCCCACCACCTCGGCGCCCTTGAGCATGCGGCCCAGCGCGTCGAGGTCCCGCAGACTGCCCGTGGGGTTCGTGGTCCGCAGGGGGTGGGAGCTGCGGTCGATGCCGGCCACCACACTCTCGCCGCGCTGCCAGGAGGCAGATGCCTTCGAGGCCGGGGCCGGCGAACCGTGCGCCGTGGCGCCCAAGGCAGGCGTGGCGACCGTCAGCGCGCTGAGGGAGAGGAGGACCGAGGGGATGATTACTGCCTTGCGTCGCGTCATGCCTACAGATTTCCGTGCGCACGGGGTCCGTCACCAACCCGTGTGCTGCCCGTCTCCAAGTACCGCAGGCACTACCCCGGGACTCGGGCCACCGCCCGTATGTCGTGGCTTTGCCGCCTGGTGGAGCCGGTCGCGGGCGAAGAGCAGCTACAGGGGACGACGAAAGGCCGGGCCCGGCATACTGCCGGGCCCGGCCTCGGATCACGGCGCCGACGGCGCGCCGGACCCGTTACGGGCGGGAATGGCTGTGACGGCTCCGAAGCGGGTGCCGTCACAGCCTGATCAGCTGTTCTCACACGGTTGGTTCTCGCGCGTCAGCTGATCCTCACCTACACAGCTCGTCGTCGATCAGGTCGTTCTGGGTCTGCTGGCTGGACGAGTCCGCGGAGCCGTCGCCGGACGCGTTCAGAACCACGCCACGGCGGCCGTCAGCGCTGAATCCGTTGCGGGTCGTGTAGCCGGGAATGTCGCCGCCGTGACCGTAGTAGACACCGCCGCAGGACAGCGGGACCTCCATCAGGCCAAGGCCGTAGCGCAAACCGGGCCACGCAGGATCCAGCTCCGAGGCCCGTACAGTCGTCTTCATCGCCGCGAGCTGCGCGGGGCGCAGCAGCTTGCCGCCCAGGAGCGCCTGGTAGAAGCGGCTCAGATCGGCCGTCGTACTGATCATGGCGCCCGCCGCACCCCCGGCGGAAGGGTTGAGCGCGGTGACGTCGATCTCCGGACCCGCCTCGTCGAAGGCGGAGTAGCCGCGCAGATGGCGGCCGGGGATCCGCGAGTCCGTCGTCGGGGCGAGGGTGTCGTGCAGGCCCAGCGGGCGGACGATTCGCGCGGTGACCTCCTGGGTCCAGTCGTGCCCGGTGATCTTCTTGATGATCATTCCGGCGAGGATGTAGTTGGTGTTGGAGTAGCTCCAGCCGGTGCCGGGCTGGAAATTCGGGGCGTGCCGCATGCCGATGGCGGCCAGCTGCTCGGCGGTCCAGGTGGTGTAGCGGTCGGCCTGGTAGCCGGCCTTGCTGGCGAACTCGGGGAAGTCCGACGTGTAGTCGAACAGCCCGCTGATGTGCTGGAGCAGCTGCCTGACCGTGATCTTGCTGCCGTCGTTGCCGTTGCCGGAGACCACCCCGGGCAGCCAGTGCTCCACGGTGTCGTCCAGCGAAAGGCGTCCCTCGCCGACGAGTTGCAGCACCACCGTGGCGACGAACGTCTTGGTGGTGCTGGCGATCCGGAACCGGTCGCCGGGGCGTGCGCGGTCGCCAGTTGCTTGGTCGGCCACCCCGCCGGTGGCGTTCCGGGTACCGTGTGGTCCGGTCGACCGGACCACCACCCCGACGGTACCCGTCCTCATGATGGTGTCCACGTGTGCCTTCAGCGCCGTGCTGTCCGACGCGTGGTGCGTCCCGCCGTGCACCGAAACGGCCGCGGTCGCGCCCGCGGCGGGAACGGCCAGGGCGATACCGGCCAGCGCGGTCGCCAATGTCGTGGTCACCACACGGGAGATGAGTTCGGTCTTCATCAGTCGCGGACTCCTTGCGTTCGTTCAGGCCACTGCCCTGACATGACCACCACGCTAGGAACTCCGGCCGTGCGCCACGATCAAGCAGGCGGGCCGACCGGTGGGGGTGCGGTCACCCCGGAACGGGTAGCGCCTGCTGTACCGACCGGGCCCGGCCTCGAAAGCCACGAGTGCGGTTCGCCCCCGGCTGTTCGCCGGCATCAAGGCCGAAAGAGTCGAAACAATCTCTGAGCGTTCAAGGCACGGCAAACAACTGCATTGCCTGGTGCGGCAGGTGTGCCGGCGTGAAGAGGTACAGAGCACAATCGTCGAGGTCGAGGTCGAGGTCGAGGTCGAGGTCGAGGACGCCTGCCACCTCCGGGGTGAGGATCGCCGCGGAACCGGCGATCGAGGTGGCAGTGGCACCTATGACCGTGCGCGGGAAGAGCGGCACGGCCGACATGACCATCGCGACGAGGAAGACGATCACGCCGATACGCGTCCGGGTCCGCGACGGGTCGCGCAGTTCGGTGCGTGATGCGGCGACCGCCTCGGTGGCCGGCATCCGCGAGGTGCTCCAGGCCGAGCAGTGGGCCGACACCTGGACGGCCAGGAGCAGCAGGAGGATCGCTGCAAGGGCGGGCAACGGAACCAAGCTGAGCGGAAGTTCGGACGGTATGACCCCGCGGTCCGCGAGCAGCCCGCGGAACAGTCCGGCGAGCAGATAGCCGAGGCCCACGCCGGGGTGCCACGGCCGCGACCGCGGTGGACTGCGCGGCGGCCAGCCGACGGATCTGTTTCGGGGTGGCGCCGACGGCCCGCATCAGTGCCAGTCGCGGCGCTGCCCGGCGATCGGCACGGCCAGCGCGCTCGCCATCACGAACCCGGTGATCATCACGATGACCCGGAGAGCGAACCGGCGAGCAGCACCAGCAGCGAGCGGGACGCGCCGGCACGGGCGCGGCCCTGTCGCCCTGCTCAGCTCCGGTGACCACTCGCAGCCCGGTGCCCTTCAGCTTCGTACGGACCTCGGCGGCCACCCGCTCCTCGGCGCCGGTCGCGCTGCGCAGGCCCACCAGATCGACGCGGTCCGAGCGGCCGGAGAGTCGTAGGGCCGTCGTATCGGCGCAGTAGACACCCGCGCCAGGCGCGTCGACCACGGCCGAGACGTGATAGCCGGTGGCCGGGCGGGCATTGACGACGATCTGGACCTTGCCGCCCGGCTCGATGCCCGCCGCCGCGGCGGTGGCGCCGTCCACTGTGATCTCGCCGGAGGCGGTCGGCTCGCTGCCGGTGACGCGCGCATCCGCCAGCAGCTTCGTCGAGGACCGACCGTGCCCCGCCACTTGGGCTTGCCAGTTCAGGAGCGGTCGGCGTCTTGAGGGCCTCGACCACCCGGCCGTCCGCCATCACCAGCACCTGGTGCCAGTCGCGGTCCGCCGTACGGCCCGCCAGCCTCAGCGGCAGCGTGATGTTGTCCTCGATGGAGAGGGAGGGGATCAGGTTGTACGCCTGGAACACGTACCCGACGCGTTACCGGCGCAGTTGGGTACGGCGGGACTCGTTCAGCCCGGCGATCTCGTGACCGTCGATGCGGACGCTGCCCGACGTCGGGGAGTCGAGCCCGGCGGCACAGTGCATCAGCGTGCTCTTGCCGGAGCCCGAGGGGCCCATCACGGCGAGGAAGGTCCCGCGTTCCACGGTCAACGACACGTCGTCGAGGGCGCCTACGCCGCCCGGGTAGGCCTTGCTGACGCCCTCCAGAGCGATGGCGGGGGCGCCGACGGCAGTGCTGGTGGCGTTCATCGCCGGCCCCGCAGGTTCCGTACGACGAGAGTGCCCGCGCACAGGACGGTGATCGCGCCGCACACCAGGTGCACCCAGGTGTCGGCGCCGTCGAAGGAGGCTGCCATGTTGGCGAGCGCGCTGGCCACCACCACCATCCAGAGCAGGGTGCGGGCGATGTCCCCGGAGCTGAGCCGGTCGGCGGGTTCGGGGGTCGGCGTGTGCTGCATGGGGGCTGCTCCCGGAGTCTTGTGGGGTGGTCCTGCGGTGGCCGTGTGCCGTTCCTGCTGTCGTCATCGACGCTATGGATCAGCACCCCTGGCGGCCGATCCCGCAGCCCGCCCGGTTCGGGGTACAGCAGGCTGTACTGCCCCGCCGCTCGGGTGACGGCGAACTCGCCAGCGGCATAGGGTCGTTCGCATGACTCTCGCCGCCGCGACGAGCGTCCTCGGCGTCGGGCTGCTCATGGCACCCGCGCTCCTGCGCACCCTGCACGCCCTGGCCGCCCGGGAACGCGGGCGACTCGCCCGCTGGGGCCCCGAGGTCGCCGCCCCGGAGCCCCCGCCCACGCGGCTGCGGGCCGCCCTCGTCGACCGCACCACCTGCCGCGAACTGGGCTGGCTGGTCCGGCACTCCACCGTGGGGGCGCTGCTCGGACTGCTCGGCGTCCTGCTGCCGGTCCTCGCGGTGCGGGACACCGCTTTCCCGCTGTACTGGACGTTCATACCCGAGGGCGCGACTGCCACCTCCGTGGGCATCGGAAACGCGCACACCTGGCCGCACGCCGTCGCCGTGACGCTGCTGGGCGTGGGCTGGATCGCCATCATCCTGGGGCTGACGCCCGGTATGGCCCGGCTCCAGGCGGGCCTCGGACGACGGCTCCTGTCGGCCGGTCCCGACGTCGATCTCTCCCTGCGCGTCGCGGAGTTGACCGCCACACGTGCCGCCGCCCTGGACGCCCACGCCACCGAACTGCGCCGCATCGAACGCTCGTTGCACGACGGTGCGCAGAACCGGGTCGTCTCCGTCGCCGTGCTGATCGGGGCGTCCCGCCGCATGGTGGCCCGCGATCCGGCGGGCGCCGACGAACTCCTGGAACGTGCCCAGTCCGCCGCGGAACAGGCGCTGGCCGAGCTGCGTACCGTCGCCCGCGGCATCCTGCCGCCGGTGCTGGCTGACCGGGGCCTCGCGGGCGCGCTCTCCGGCCTCGCCGCGAACTGCGCGGTGCCCTGCCGGATCGACGTGGACGTGCCCGAACGCTGCGCCGCCTCCGTCGAGGCGACCGCCTACTTCGTGGTCGCCGAGGCCCTGACCAACATCGCCAAGCACAGCGGCGCCCGGCACGCCGTCGTCACGGCACGCGGCGGCGGGGGCCGACTCGTGCTGTCCGTCGAGGACGACGGCAGGGGCGGCGCCGGGGGTAGCTCCCGGGCTTTCGGCTCCGGGGAAGAGGACGGCGGCTCCGGGCTCACCGGCATCCGTCGCCGCATCGCGGCGCACGACGGCGGCCTCACCCTGACCAGCCCGCCCGGTGGCCCGACCGTCCTGACAGTGGATCTTTCCTGTGGATCGTGACGACCGGAGCCCGACCTGTGGAGCCCGACCTGTGGACCCTGACATGCGGATAGTGATAGCCGAGGACGATCCCCTGCTGCGAGAGGGGCTCGCCCTGCTGCTGCGCGCCGAGGGGCTCGACGTGGTGGCCACCGCGGGTACCCCCGACGAGGCCCTGGTCGCCATCGACGTGCACAAGCCGGACGTCGCCATCCTCGACGTACGGATGCCGCCGACCCACACCGACGAGGGGATCGTCGCCGCGGTCGAGGCCCGGCGCCGACGGCCCGACCTTGCTGTGCTCGTGCTGTCCGCGTACGTCGAGCAAAGTTTCGCCACCGAGTTGCTCGGCGGCGGGGTGAACGGTCTCGGCTATCTGCTCAAGGAACGGGTCGGCCGGGTCGAGGAGTTCCTGGACGCGCTACGGCGCGTGGCCGGTGGCGGCACCGCCATCGATCCGGAGGTCGTCGCCCAGCTCTTCACCCGCTCCCGCCAGGACACCCGCCTGGAACGGCTCAGCCCCCGCGAACGGGACGTACTCGCCCTGATGGCGGAGGGGTTGGGTAACTCCGCCATCGCCGGGAAACTCGTCGTCACCGACGGCGCCGTCCACAAGCACATCCGCAGCATCTTCGCGAAGCTCGATCTGTCTCCGACGGACCAGGTGGACCGCCGGGTCGCGGCCGTCCTGCGGTATCTGGAGGATCTACGGCGGCTGGCTTGAGGCGGTGTTGGTGCAGCCAAGAGCATCCTCGTCCCTTGCCCGGCTGACGACTCCCTTCCGGCCAATCATCGCTGCGCGATCTTGGTGGTTAATTCCAACTCCTATGCTGCGAGGTGGAGTTGGGGTCGGGCGAGGTGGCTGTGGTTGGCGCGTCGAGGGGGTGGCCGTTCCACCAGGCATGGAGTCGGATGAGGTTGAGGGCGGTGGTGCTGGTGGCGTGGTCGAGGTGTGTCTTGGCAAGGCCGCGGTAGCGGGCTCGGCGCAGGCCGGTGGTGTGGGTCGCCTGGTGGATGGCGCCATCGACCCCGGCGCGGAGCGCAGAGTCGCGCTGCCAGGTTCCGTCCTGTTGCTGGGCGCGGGCGGTGCGGATGGCCTCGGTGAGCTCACGCGGGTAGAGGCTGAGCTGGCGGCCCTTTCGTGAATTGGTGCACTGCTCCTTGACCGGGCAGGGGATGCATTCCAGGGCGGCGAAGGCGACGACGGTCTTGGGCACGCCCTCCTGGACGACGTCGTTCCAGGTGGCGCTGATGTTTCCGGTCGGACAGACGGCTCGTTTGCGATCCCAGTCGATGGTGAAGTCGTGTGCGGCGAAGCCTTGTTGGGCCTTGGCCTGGCGGGAGGTGTCGAGCAGGACCGGGGTGACCAAGGCGATGCCGTGGTCCTTGGCGGACGAAACGATCAGATCGGCGCTGGGGTAGCCGGAGTCGAGGTAGTGCCGGGCAGGCAGCAGGTGGCGGCGGTGAAGGGCCTGGTGGATCGTGTCCAGGGCTTTGCTGTCCGGCAGGGTGGAACAGGTGGTCGTGACGTTGGTGATCAGGTTCGGGCGGGTCGGCCGGTCGCCGTCGGCCTGCGGGTGGCAGGTCTGTGAGACGTGCAGCTTGTAGCCGTTCCAGAACAGGTCACGCTTGGCGGACCAGCGAGTGTCGGTGTCGTAGGGGGAGGCCAGGCGGGCCGGGGCGGGCGGCAGGCCGTCGCCGCCGTCCTCGGTGCGCTCGCGCTGCCGGATCCGCAGCCTGCCGGCCCGGTCGGTGGTGCGGTCCTCTTCCCTCGTAGATCCATGACGCGGACCGTAACCTCTGGCCGAGACAACGGACTTGCCTACGGGCACGCGCCTCCTGATTGGCACACGAGGACGGCGGTGAGCACGGTCGCCGCGCCGCCCATCAGCATGAGCGGTGTGGCGATGCCCGCGGTGAGACCCAGCCCGGCAAGCGCCGCGATCGCGAGCAGCCGTGACCGGGACACCTGCCCGAAGACGGCACGGGTGAACAATAGATGCCCAGCGAGGAAGAGCAGCGGGCCGCCCAGAGCCGCACACGCGGTCCCCGCGGTCACCCGGCCGTCAGGGTGCGCGATGGTCGTCTTGACCGCTACGGCGGTGACAATGACGCCCGCGACCATGGGGACGTGCAGATAGGTATACGCGGACCGGCCGAGCCGTCCCGGATCAGCGGACGCCGCGATCCGTTCACCGGCGGCGTCGGCGACCCGGTGGAAGTAGATCCACCACATCGCGACGGCGACGGTGAAGGTGGACAGGAGCGCCGCCACCCGCGCCACCGAAAGCTGGGTGCCGCTGAACGTGGCACCGGCGACCAGGAGCGACTCGCCGAGCACGATGAGCATGAACAGCCGGCACCGTTCGGCCATGTGCTCGGCGTCGATCGTCCACTCGGAGGTGTGCGAACGTCCGAGGAACGGAGTGGTGTAGCCGTGCCAGGGCGCGGCGTACTCCAGGACCAGCGCGACTGACCACAGGACGGCTCTCGACGGCCCGTCAGCGAGGCCCCCCGCGATCCAGACCACGGCGGTGAAGCTGTGCCAGGCCAGGATGCGCTGGAACGTGGGCCCCAGGGGGTGGGACCTCGCGGCTACCGCGACGAAGAGCGACCGGCCCACCTGGATGGCGGCGTAGGCGCCGGCGAACCACAGTCCGCGCTCGTCGAACGCCGAGGGGATCGCGGCCGCCATGACCAGGCTGGCCAGCATCACGCCGACCAGGGTCAGCCGGACCGCGACATGGTCGGGATGGAACCAGTTCGTGGTCCAACTGGTGTACATCCACGCCCACCAGACCGCCGACAGGAGGAGCAGCGTCTGCGCCGCGCCGGCGACCGTGAAGTGCTCCACCAGCCCGTGGGCGAGCTGCGTCACCGCGAAGACGTAGACCAGGTCGAAGAACAGCTCGAACGGCGTGACCCGCGTGCCGTCCGGGCTGCGTTGCCGGAACACCCGGTCGTGCCGGAACACCGGGTCGGCGTACCTCTCGCTCCGCATCGTCAGGCCGTGGTGCCGGCCTGCGGTTGCCACGGCGGCAGAACCCAGTCCCACACCGGCACCGGCTCGTCGGCGCCCGGTGTGGCGCCGGGCCGGGAGAACAGCACCGCCATCCGGGTGCCCCACTCCAGGTAGCCGACCACGGAGGCGCGGAACTCGGGGTCTTCCGGCAGCCCGACCTCATCCGCGGTCTCGACCAGCAGGTTCATCCAGCGGCGCCGCTGCCGCTCGGTGATGGCCTTGCCGAGATGGCGCCCGATCATGTGCGCATGACCGCCGTGTTTGTCGGAGTAGACGGGCGGACCGCCGAGCACCTCGCCGAACCAGGCCGCGACATGGCGCGGGTGTGCCGGATCCATGTCCTTGAACAGCGGTGCCAGCTCCGGATCGGCGGACACATGGTCGTAGAAGGCGGTGAACAGCCGCTCGAGCGCACTCGCCCCGCCCGCCCAGGCGTACAGCGTCGGCGTCGCGGAACCCCTGCCCTTGATCCCGGTCGGCCGGTAGTGGCGCATCTCCTTGATGGCGCTCACGTACGGCTTGATCTCGGCGAAGAACGCACGGAACGTGTCGCTGCCCCGGAAACCCTCGAGATGGTCGGCGGTGGAGGTCCAGGTGATCCGCAGAATGTAGCGCTCCGGGTCTTCCTCACAGCGCGTCAGTTCGTAGTCCTCGCACTGCGGGGCGCTCGCCAGCGGTACGGACGCGCGGCGGTAGGCCGCCTCGAAATCGGCGGCCTGCGCTTCGGGTATCCGGTAGCGGATGTACTCGATGCTCATGCGGCACAGTCGATCACCGCGTATATGTGGTGACAAGAACGAACCTTGTGGTGCGTAGCGGGGAGGAGACGGCGTGAGCATCGCCCGAAAGCGGTATTACTGCCCGGTGGAGGTCGCCGTCGATGTGCTCGGCAAGCGGTGGACACCGGTGATCCTGGCCCATCTCAAGGAGGGCGTGCACCGCTATGGCGAGCTGCGCCGTAGGATGCCGGAGGTCAGCGAGAAGGTGCTGACCCAGCGGCTGCGCGGGCTCGAACGCGACGGGCTGGTGGAGCGATCCGTGCACCCGGGTGTGCCGGCACCGGTGTCCTACCGGCTCACCGAGGAGGGCTGCGGCCTCGCGCCCGTGCTCCAGGCCCTTTACGACTGGGGGCGCGAGCGGGCCGACCGGCACGGCGTGGCCATCGAACCCGTCCCACCCGTCGAGCCCGTGGCTGCCGACGTCGGTGAGACCGGCTAGACCGGGGTGCCGCCGGTGTTGCGGATCATCTGCTGAAGGACTTTCAGGGTGGTGACGTAGTCGGCGTCGTCGATGCCGTGGTGGATACGGTCGCGGATCGCCGGGGCGTGCTGCTTGAGTCCGGCGCGGGCCTCGTCGCCCGACTTGGTGATCCACAGCCGCCCCTCGCCGTCGCGGGTGAGCCAGCCGCGCTCCAGCAGGACCTCCGCCTCGGCCTCCATATCGTCCTCGGGCCTGAGGTAGCTGCTCATGGCCTGCTGAAGTTCGGCGATGGTCATGCCATGGCCGTCGGGTGAGATGTCGTTCTTGGACAGATTGCGCAGCAGCCAGTACTGGGGCTGAGTGAAGCCGAGTTCGGCCTGCTGGGCTCGAGTGAAGGCGATGAGGGCCTCGTAGGCCACCCCGGTCCAGTACGCGGCCGGCTGTGCGGCGAGTTCGGCGTCGGAGAGTTGCTGGGTCACCATGAGGCGCTCCCTACGGGGGGACGATCACTGACGCGAGCACCGTAGAACTTGAAGTGAAGTTGAGATCAAGAGCCCCCCGGGACATCGAGTCGCTGTGCCTGAAGCCCGGGGCGAAGCTGAGCGAGGTCCAGCTCGGTGAGGAGCTCCTCTCGTACGCCCGTGCGCGAGGCCATGCGCCGGCTGGCCGCCGAGGGGCTCGTGGACTTCGTGCCGGGCGACGTGGCGCGGATGGCGCCATCTCGCTGGGCGGGGTGCGGGCGCTCCTCGAGATCCGGATGCTGCTGGAGCCGCGGGCCGCGGCCCTGGTCGCGACCTCGGGGGCGGCCGACGAGCGCGTCCTGGCTGAGGTATCTGATGATGTCGGCTGGCGTGCGGAACCGTGTGTCGTTCGGACACTCATCGCTGCAGTTCACGCGGCGTATCTGTACTCGTTGATTACGCCCCCCAACACTCGGGTGCGCAGGATCCGGTGAGCGATCGGAGCGGTCATGGGCGATGGGTGCTCCCGGGCGAGCGGAGGGAGCTGACATCGAGCCTGGTGCGGGCGATGACCGTTGTAGTGCCGGGCATAGGCGTCGAGGACCTGCTGAGCATGGGGCTCGTTCCATATCAGCAGGTGGTCAGGGACTTCGCGCCGCAAGGTGCCAATCACCCGCTCGCAGTGCGCGTTCATTCGGGGAGCCCACGGCGCAGTCTTCACAACCTCGATGTCGTCGGCCGCGAAGACTGCGTCGAAGGATTCGGTGTACCTCGCGTCCCGGTCGCGAAGCAGGAAACGCAGCGAGTCCACTCGCACGCCGAACTCGACAGCGAGGTTTCTCGCCTGCTGGACCGTCCAGGACCCGGTGGGATGCGAAGTCACTCCTGCGACGTGCAGCTGACGTGTGCCGTGCTCAAGGAACACCAGCGCGTACACTCGGCGAAATTGATGAACCTGTTTGCGTTCCCGTCGCCGAGCATGTCCCGATGCGGCGGAACATGTGGCGGGCGGCTCTCAATTCATCACTGATGACCCGGTGCTCCACTCACCCAGATTCTTCGTAGCCGCCCGGAATTCTCAACGTCCTGAGATGTGGCCTAACGCTTTCCTCTCGGCAGGCGCCGACGGCCAGAATTCGTCTAGGAAGTAGCCCAGCGCTTTTCTGGACTCGCTCCGGCTCGCGCCCTGCTCGCGGGCGAGAACGGGATGCCGGCCGCCGGGGCCATCGAGGGAGCAGGTGACGTTGCCGACCAGTGGTGTAGGGTCTCGCCGCTCGTGACATGTCAATCTTGCGTGACCTGGGCGTTCTTGGCTGTCTCACGGCCTTGTCACCTATGATCAGTCTCAAATCCGTGGCATTTCCTCGCGAGGGCGAGGTCGAGATCAGGCGGCTTGTCCGAGTCGGCCGAGTACACCACGCTGAGCCCCGAGCACGAGGGCTACCGACGAGCCCAGATCGCGCACCGATGAGTTTCCCGCGCCGCGCTGGTCTATACGCCGGACACCCACGGACGGAAGGCTGGGCCATGCGGAAACTGATCTACGGCATGAACCTGACCCTGGACGGCTACATCGCCGCGGCCGGCGACGACATCGGCTGGAGCGGACCGCCGAGCGACGAGCTGTTCCAGTGGTGGCTCGACCACGAGCAGGCGAGTGGCCTGTCGCTGTATGGGCGCAAGCTGTGGGAGACGATGAGCTCCTACTGGCCGACCGGCGACCAGCAGCCCAACGCCACCCCGGCGGAGATCGAGTTCGCGCGGAACTGGCGGGACACGCCGAAGGTGGTGTTCTCCTCGACGATCGACAAGGTCGCCTGGAACACCCGCCTGGTCACCGGCGACGCGATCGCCGAGATCCGCCGGCTCAAGGCCGAGGACGGCGGCTCAATGAACATCGGCGGCGCAACGCTCGCCGGGGCGGCCATGCGCGCCGGGCTGATCGACGAGTACGCGATCGCCGCCCATCCGGTTCTGGTGGGCAGTGGCACGCCGTTCTTCACCGCGCTGGACAGCTGGGTGAACCTGAACCTGGTGGAGACGCGGACGTTTCCCGGCGGCGTGGTCCTGACCAGGTACGAGACGAGGCGCTGAGCAGCAGTGTCCCGTCTCATTAGACCTTACAGAGAAAGGCCGCTGGTCTGCGGGGTGACAGGTTGAATTGCGACTCAGGGCAAGGACGGTGTGGTGTCCCGGAGGGTCTGAGGTGGGTGCCGAGTTCGTGTCTCATCGATCATGGCGGGACGGGTGGTTCCTGAATTGGGCTTCGTCAGGATGGTGAGACGCTGTGTTCCAGGATTCGCAGTGAAGGTGGCAGTTTCCGGGCCAGTCCCGAGGGAAGTTGGTGGGGGGATACTGAGGCGCTGTGCTGCTTCGGTGGGCAGTTGGGGGTGGTCTCGCCAGTATGCCGAGAGAACAGGCTGGCGAGAACGACGGCTTCGGGGTAGGTGACCAGTTCGATCCGGGCCTCGGAGGGACGGTGGGGATCACCGAACGGATCTTCGCCCAGCACGTCGAGGCGACCCTTCCAGCACTGACGAAGGCACTCACCGCCTCTATCGCTGGTGAACCACCTGTTCAGTCGGTCACGGGCGTCGATGTATGCCAGCGCGGTGGAGGGATGGGTGCCCCGGCGGACGATCCGGCGGTGCCGGAGATTGGCCCGCAGAACCTCCGGCAACCGCGTCAGGTCGTGCTGTTCATCGCCGAGGAGCCAGCGGTGATGTCGGTGGCAGACGCCTTACCCCGGCCCCGCAGAGGGGCCGGCACCACCCCGATCGGGCGAGCAGCGCCGTTCACCCAGGCGGCTACTGGCTGGTGCGGCGGAATGCGTCCAGGCCGGCAGGGACAGCGGTGGGGTTGGGCCGGGCGGTGGGCTGGCCCGCGCCGAGGAGGTGCAGGGGGGTGTGGGTGATGTCGTTGAGCCCGAGGCGAGCGGCCAGGGCTGTGTCGTGGTGGGCGGCGAGCTGGAACGGGCCCAGGCCGAGGGCGGTGGCGGTCAGGGCGAAGGTCTGGCCGAGGTGCCCGGCATCCAGCAGGCCCACCCGGTAGGAGCGGGCGGTGGCGTGGTGGGTGAGCTGGCGCTCGACCACGGCGATCAGCGGGAGAAGGAAGGCGGCCCGGCTCACCCATTCCTGTCCGGCGCACATCGTGGTGATCTCCTCTCCGGTGCAGCCCTCGGCGAGAAGTTCCAGGCTGTGCTCAGCGGCGTTGTAGTGGTACCAGCCCGGGGTGACGGAGGTGACGTTGCGGACGGCCAGGTATGCCTCCAGTTCCTGGCGGGCGCCGGCGCAGGGGCTGGTGCGCCGGTACAAGGCGCCAACGGGGCCGGCGTCGACATAGTCGACCGGGCCGAAGACGGTGGCCAGCAGGACGGCCAGCGTCTCCAGCGGCACCGGGTCGTCGGCGAAGGCGTAGTGGGTGCGCCGCCGGTGGATGACGCTGCCGAACGGCGCGGCGAGGTCGGCTGGCGGGCGGGGCAGCAGGATACGGTCGGCGTCGGGGTAGGTCGTGAACAGCGCGATCCTCGGGGTGGAGGCGGGCTGTTCGCCGGACGGCGCAGGGGTGAAGTTCTGGGTGGTGAAGTGCAGAAACGCCGCCTGAGGGGACCACGGCTGCCAGTGGTGTGCCAGGTCCTCGTCCCGCTGAGCCTGTTCGCTGCCCTCGGCGAGCAGCACCCCGTGTGCGGCCAGGTGGTCGATGTCCTGCTGGACTGCCACATGGTCCCGGCCGGGTGCGCAGGCGGCGGCCTGCCGGGGAGTGGCCCAGTCGTCGAAGGCGGCGAGCAGACCGGCCGCGGCCGGGGGCAGCGGGACCGGCGTGCCGTGCGGGTAGGGGTGGGCGACGGGGATGTCGCCGTCCCAGTAGCAGACCAGGCAGCGGGCCCGGCGCAGCCGCACACCGGTGTCGGCGGGCGGTGCACTCAGATGTGGCGGCGCCGGGCGCTTCGCCCCGGGGGCGGGGGTGGCGGTGTGGGTCATCGTCGGCCGTCCCTTTCACCGGGCCGGGCGGCGGCTCGGGCGCGAGGGCCGGGCAGCAGGAGCATGCCGGACAGAACGGTCATGAAGCGCTCCAGGCCAGGGACGAAGGCGTGGACGGCGGTGATGCCGCCGGGCAGGCTCGCGGCGGTCCGGTGGTAGGGCGGGTGGCCGGCTGCGGTGAGTAGGTCGGTCAGGTGGCGCTCCTGCTGCTCCACGGTGCCGGGAGGCTCATGGTCAGCGGGGAAGGCGATCCGGTCGGCCCGGGTGAGGTGATCGGTCAGGTCGAAGCGGGCGCAGGCGTGCAGGGCGGGATAGCGGGCCAGGGCCTTCAGTGGCGTCGGCGGGAGGTCGACGGCGGCCCGGGCGAGGAGTCTGGCCTGGATGCATTCGGTCAGCGCACGCCGGGCGGCGTAGTGCGCCGACAGCGACGCGCCGCCGCTCGATCGCATCTCACTGTTGCCGACAGGGGCGTAGGCCACGAACGCGGGGACGCCGATGTCGGTGGTGGTGTGCAGCAGGTGGACCGGGGTTCCGGTGAGGTGCTCGGCGGCGTGGTGGGCCGCGGCCAGGTCGGCAGGCAGGGTGGCCGGGTCGACGACGCGCGGGCGGAAGGAGCGGGCGTGCGGGCCGAGGAAGGCCCGGGCAAGCAGCAGTGACAGCGCATCACGTTCGATTGCCTCGTTCAGGGCATGCACCAGGGCCTCGGCCTTGGTCACGCCGATGGCCGAGCCGCTGTTGCTGCCGTAGCGGGCCAGTTGGCGGTAGTCCGCACCGTCCCCGGCGGCCTTGCGGCACTCCGCCCGGTCCAGGTACCAACTGGTCGTCAGCGCCGCAGGGACCGCGATCGACTCCCCGCCGCCCGACGCGGCGTCCGCCTCGCCTCCCAGCGGCGCGTAGCCGTGGCATGCCACCCGCTCCAGGCGGGCCAGGACCGGCGCGCACGCCTCCCCGGCGAACGGCCCCTCCACCAGCTCCGCCCCTGCACGGAATTCCACCTGCTGGGCGTCGAAGTGGGCAGGGCCGGTGAGGTGGTGTTCCAACGCCTCGAACAGCGCCCCGATGCGCGCATCGTCACGGCGCCCCTTGCCGCTGCCCTGCCCATGCGGAACCACGTAACCCGCCGCATCCAGCAGCCGACACCGCCAGGTACTCCAACCGTCCAGCGTGCCGACCTCCACAAGTTCAGGGCGCAGCCCCAGTTCGGCCAGCGCGGCACGCACACGTTCCTCGGCCTCGCACGCTGTCACCTCCCGCTCCACCCACGGACCCACCCCACCGGACTGCCCGGCGTCCGCAGCCGCCTTCAACCCCGCATTCGGCATGTTCTGCTTCCCGCATCGTCATCGACCTGGTCAGTAGTCAGTCGGAGTGCCGGGGGACGGACAGGATCCGCCCCCGGCAGTCGTGCGTCACGTCCGTCACCAAGACCTGCCGGTGAATCAGACGGTGTCCTTGTCGGGACTCTCCTCGGCCAGCAGTTCCTGCTCGTCGGCAGTCAGCTCCTGATCCGCTTTGTCCAGCGTCTCCGAGTGGTCGAAGAAACCAGCAGTTCCACCCATGGTTTTCACCTCCCTCAACACACAAATCGTCACTCATTGCGCATGAATGGTCCCAGGGAGTGGCAACGGGTGGTGGATATCAGCATTTAAACCACTCAGACGAAGGCTGTGACCGGACGGCGGATGACTGGCCAAGGAGACGGGCGCGTGGGTCGGCCCGGCGGTCGGGTGTGCCTGGTCCAGTCGAATGTGAACGCCACCTCCGGCTTGGATAACCGGTGCAACGGCTTGACTTCGACGACTACCGGCACCTGCCCGGTGAGCAGGAAATAGTCCGGGATGTGTCGACGCACCTTCCCTTCCAGCACCGTCTTCAGCAGGAAGGGCTGGGCCGCGATGCCGCGTACGGACGGATCGAAGTCGGCGAAGAGCAAGCGCGACAGTTCCAGCCGCGACTCGTAGATCACGTGGTCGCGCATCGTCGCCGACCAGTAGGTACCCGAGTAGTGCTTCTGGCCCCTGTACCAGCGGAACGTCCGCCACGGATGAGCCGACTGCAGAAGCTCAACAGGCGCCGTACCCCAATCCCGGTCCTCCACGAGAGGACCACGCCGCCGACGGATACTCACCGTCGCAGTGACACTGTCCATCGCGCACCCCCAGCCCACGTGCGATGGCCCGTGCAGCCAAGGGGGTCAGCGGAACATCAACGTGCGGAACAGGCCGGAACCCCCATTACCCGGTCCACGACCAGGGTCTCCGGGACCAGAGGAGGTGACGCGAGCCCCGGTCCGACAGCCCCCTCAACATCGACCAGCACGGTGCGGAGAATGCCGTGCTCGGGCCAGACCGCGTGCCGCGGCCAGTCCCTCCCCGCCGACCGGGGTCGGAACGACTGGAGGAGCACCGCGCTGACGTCCACCGTCTTCGTGGAGACCGGCGTGAGCCGGATCCCGACGATGCAGCGGGTGTACCAGTCCATCGCGATCTTGTGGAGGTAGTTGAGAGCTGACCGTTGACCGCCGGTGGCGGGTCCTGGTCAGTCTCCGTTGAACACCAGGTAGCGATGGGAGAGCCGTTCGACGGTCCGGGCCAGGGCAAGCACTTCTTCGGCTGCCTCCGCGACGGCGGCCGGTGCGCTCGTGCCCAGCTGGGTGAGTTCGGGGATCACCAGTCGCATCTGGGAGCGGTTGAAGACGGTGTCGTCGTACTTGTCGACGTAGCCGATCCGGGGCAAGCCGTCATTCGCCGCGTGCTGGCAAAACGCGTCGAGTGCCGGGTGGCAGCAGGTTGCCTCGATGGTCCCGGTGTAGCTTCGAATGATCACGCTCATCCCCATCAGGTCAACCTATCGGGGACTATGAGGGCAAACCCTGATGTTTTCTGCTGGCCCACCCGCTGACGATGTCCCTGGGACCTGGCATGATGTGCGTCATGACGCAGACCCGAAAGGCCGATGGCGCGTAGGCCGCCCGGTGCCATCCGCTCTCAGCGGTGGCAAGCCCGCAGCGATGCTCGTCCAATCCGCCAGATTCCCGGCATTTCCCGCCGAACCCGGTCAGCCATCCACCGGATCGAAGCCCAGCATCTCGGGCGCGGTGCCGTCGCCGAGGCCCTGCACCGATACGAGCGCTTTCTCCACCAACCCGGCCGATACCTCTATCTATCTTGGGACGACTGCCCCTGCTGCGACCCGACGGACGCTCGGGACATCCTCGAAGACGCGCTTCGCCGACTGCCGCCTGCAGCCCGGGCGGGGCTCCGCAGGATCGTCGCCCGACTGGACGAGGAGTTCCTCCGTCGAACGCTGCCCGATCCTCGGGCCGCGTCTGTCAGTTCATGGCATGCGGCAGCATGGTGGTGGCAGAGAATCCGGGAGATATGACCGCTGACCTACAGCCGGGCGGCGTTCTTCTCAACCACGATGAGACGGACATCATCGAGCGGGCGCTCTTCATCGCCATCCATCACCGACGCCCACCTGCGGACGCTGATCCTTCGGTGGACACGTGCCGAGACCTCTTCCATGAGCTTCGTCGCGTCAGGGCGACGGAACAGCTTCCGACCCCCGATCCTCACCGGCCCACCGCTGACGGAGTCCGACTGCGGCGCGGGCTGGTGAACCGCGTCCTGATCTCGGGGACTGCCTGGTCCACCGCCCGGTCGGTCCTCCTCTTGGCCTGCTTCGACGACACCTTGTGCGAGCACGACTTCCAGACCATCGTGGGTTGGTCGCGGAGCGACTTCCATGCCCTCGCGGTGGAGTGCGAGGTCACGGACGCTGAGTGCCTGCGGGCCGAGCTGTTCCGGGCCCGCGCGCTGGAGGACGGTGTCCGACACCGCAAGCTGCTGACCTTCGCACTCGACCACATGGGCATGGAGCCGACCTGCAGGGATGTGGAAGCGGTGGAGCGAAGCCTTTCCGCTCTGGCCGGCACTTGCGATGCGGAGGTCCTGACCGCTCTGCTCGCCAGAACTCGGGCCAGTGCCGTGGGAGTCGGACGACGATCCAGGGACGCGGAGTCTGGTCGCCGCGGCCGACGGGCCGGCTGGTGAAAGCCGTTCGTCGTGATCCGTGCCACCGCCGACCAGCTGAGACCGGCCGGTCGTCATCGGTGTCCAGGAGGGCCGACACGGTCGATACGGATGATGTTGCCGCTTGCTTCCAGGGCTTCGCGCAGGCGGGCGTTGTCGACGGCGAGGCGCTGGATCTGGGCGGCTGCGAACTGGAGGTTCTCGGTCAACGGCCGGTTGGCGCGGCGGAGTTTGGCGTTCCGGGCAGCGAGGACCTCGTAGGGGCTGGGCCCCTGAAGGGTGTCTTTATTGCCGTACGGTGGTTGACCTGGGGCTTTGCGATCGCCTAAGTATGGGCATGATCAGTGATTGTGGGTCTGCGACTGCTCTACCTGAGCTTCTGCCGACTCCTGGGCTGCTTTCCGATGCTGGGCCGATCGACCGCCGCGAACAACGCCGAGATCCTTGCCCTTCGTCATGAGGTCGCCGTGGGTCGCCGGCAGGTCCAGCGGCCGCGGCTCTCATGGGCAGATCGCGCCGTGCTCTCCGCTCTCGCACGGTACCTGCCATCCGCCTTGCGCCGCCATCGGCTGGTCACCCCGGGCACACTGCTGACCTGGCACCGTCGTCTGGTGCGCTGGAAGTGGCGCCAGACGGCGGTCGGATCCGGTCGTCCACCGTTGCCGGAAGAGACAGTCGTGCTCATCCAGCGCTTGACGAGAGAGAATCCTGATCTGGGGGTACGTCAGGATCCAGGGTGAACTGCGTCGGCTTGGCCATCGAGTCGCCGCCGCCACCATCCGGCGCGTTCTGCGCCGTTCCGGCATACCATCCGCACCGCAGCGAGCAAGCCAGCAGACCTGGCGCTCGGCGCGTCCATGTCCTGGGTGTCACCGCACGCCCTACAGGCGTATGGGTCACCCGGCTCGCCCGCAATCTGCTCATGGATCTCGAGGAGAGCGCTGCTGGGTGCTTCCGGTTCCTCATCCGTGACCGGGACAGCAAGTTCACCGCCGCGTTCGATGCCGTCTTCGCCGGCAACGGCACAGCCGTCATCCCGACACCGCCGCAAAGCCCACGATCCAACGCACTCGCCGAACGATGGATACGCACAGCCCGCCCCGAATGCACCGACCGCCCTCTCATCACCGGCGAACGACACCTGCGCACGGTCCTTACCACGTACGCGGAGCACTACAACGGGGGGCGAGCCCACCGCAGCCTCGGCCTACGAGCACCCGACGACGACCCGAACGTCATCCCCCTGCCCGCTGCCGGGGTCAGGCGCCAGCAGGTACTCGGCGGACTGCTCAACGAGTACCACACCATGCCACCCCGGCTTCCTCATCATCCACAGGAAACGCCCAGCTCAGCAGCCTGATTGGAGTATTGACACCTTTCACGGGTCAGCGGCCGGATCACCACCTCACGCTCTGCCGTCATGCTCCCACCCTTACTGAAACGACTGTTTCAGTGGACTACGTCGGTGATCCGATCCGAGACAAACCCCTCCCCCCCCGCCGGGAGGAGTTGCTTGAGGCTGCCTACGCCTACGCCCTGCGCGGCGGCCTGGGCGAGCTGTCCCTGCGCCCGCTGGCCGAGGAGATCCACTCCAGTCCCCGTGTACTGCTCTACCTGTTCGGCAGCAAGCACGGGCTGATCCGGGCTCTGCCGGCGCGCGCCAGAGCGGATGAGCTGGAGGCTGTCCGGCAGGTCGGCGACCTGCCGGAGGAGCGGGTGGGAGTGGGGCCGGTGGCCCGTGCGCTGTGGCTGTGGCTGTCCGACGACGCCCACCGCGCCCTGCTGCGGCTGTGGGTGGAGAGCTTCGGCCGTTCCCTGATCGACCCCGACGGGCCGTGGGCCGGCTTCGCCCGCGATACGGTCGAGGACTGGCTGGCGCTGCTGGCCCGCAGCCAGCCCGCCGCCTGGCGCGACGCCGAGGCCGCACGCGCGCAGCGCACCCTCGTCCTCGCCGTCCTGCGCGGCGCCCTGCTGGACCTGCTCGCCACCGGTGACAGCGCGCGCACCACAGCGGCGCTGCACCTCCAGCTCGACCTGCTGGAATGACGTGCTGCGGCACGACGGGTCTTCGGGGCCTCTGGAACAGGGGGCTGTTCTGGCACCCGGTGGCCGGGGTGAGGGAATGGCCGTCGGGTGACCGGCCTCGGAGCTACGACACGATCGGGCGGTCGGACACTTGGGCGAGCCTGGTGAAGTAGGTGCGGTAGAGGGGCTCGTCGACGGTCGGGATCTCGATGGTCGCGAGCAGGTGCCCGGGCTGGGCCTTGGGCGCGTAGAGCGGTTCGTCGAGGTGCGCGATGTTGCCGAAGTGCAGCCGGGTCACGCCGCTCTTGCGGGCCTCGCTGCGGACCTTGAGCCAGCTCAACGGAGCCCGGTAGGAGCCGATGGTGCGGTTGCGCCGGAACACCTCGAAGATGCCGTGATCGACCCGCAGATGCACATCGCCGTGCTCGAAGACCAGTGGTTCCATGTCAGATCACCGGCCGGTCGGCGAGAGCGGCCACTTCGGTGAAGTACGCGCGGAACAACGGCTCGTCACTGCGGGGAACCCGGACCGCCTCGGTGGAGCGGTACCCGAAGGAGGCCAGGTGGGTGCCGTAGAGGGCGGCGTGCGGATCGCGTACGCCGCCGAAGATCAGCTCGCCGGGCTTGCCCGGCTTCCTGTAGTGCACCAGTACCCCGAGCCAGGGCAGTGGGATCCGTAGCGTGGTCTCCAGGTTGTGCGGCCGGAACAGTTCGAACACCCCCCGGTCCACGCGCACATGCAGGTTCTCGTAGTCGAACGTGAGGGGATCCATGCGGAAAGAGTCCTCCGGTGCGTACCATCGCTCGTCGGGTGTCACAGCAGCGCCGCCCCGACGACGGCCGCCGCCACTCCGAGGAGCAGCGCCACGGTGCCGCAGGTGATGTCGAGCGCGCGGGAACGGTCTTCGGACGCGAGGTCCGGGGTGAAGACGGCGGGGTCGTCGGGGTCGTAGTGGATCGTGATGTTGCGGCCGTGGGAGTCGGTGGGGTCGGGCAGTCGGTCGGTGCAGTAGGTGGTGACGGACGTGCCCTCGTGGGTGGTGAAGGCGATGACCGGCGTGTGGCTGGTGTAGGTGCCGCCCTCGCTGTCGGTGCTGGTGTCCGTGAGTACGGCGATGACTCGGCCCGGAACGGGCGGTTGGGAGGACAGCGCGTCGATACGGCGGCGTACGGCGCGTGCGCTCTGGGGCATGTACCACACGCCGGACAGGGTCCAGGGCGCGCCGAAGCCGATCAGGGCCCATGGCCAGCTCCAGTCGATCGCGGCGAAGACCACCAGTCCGACGTAGATCAGGAAGAGCGCGAAGTTGGGCCACCCGAGGCCGCGTCGGCCTGCTCCGAGGTCGCCGGTAAAGAACTGGTAGGCGTGCGGTCTTCCGCGCGGGTAGCGGACCCCGATCTCCCGGCCCGTCCAGGCCGCCGTGATTCTCTCTCCGTGGTCGCGGTCGTTCGTCACGGTGAACTCCTCACCGCTGGAGGGGTCCTGGAAGGAGACGACCACGGGTATCCCGTCGTGCTGCGAGCTTCCGTGCCTGGGTTGGCGGACCTGCTCGATCCGCCCCAGGACCCGGACCGCCCGCTGGGCCGCGGTCACTCCGGCCAGCGACCGGGCGTAGCCGACCAGTGCGACGGTGCCGAACACCGCGCACCACAGCGCCAGATATCCCTGCAGGCCCATGCAGTCTCCCTTTCGTCCTCTTCGTCGGTGAGATGCGGCCAGTGAGACGCGGCCGGCGCGGCGTCCGTCAGTGCGCCGGGGTGCGCCGCACCACCTTGCCGTCCCTGTCCGCCTCCAGCGAGGCCGCTCCCTCGGTCCCCGTCACACTGACCCTGATGGTGAGGGAGCCGGTGAGGCGTTCGACGGTGAGCTGCCAGGTCTGCGGCGAACCGACGCCCAGGCCCGTCCGTGCCTTCTCGACGAGGGCGGGGAAGCGGCCGTAGGGCAGGGAGTCCGGGTCGAACGTCCGGGCCTGCGAGCCGGTGGGCGCGTACACGATCGACAGCAGCCGGTCCTGTACGACGACGGTGAGCGCCGCGTGCGCGTCCGTGCCCTTGGCGAGCGAGGCGACGGCCTTGCGCAGCTCGCCCTTGTCGAGGAACGACTGGTGCGGGCCGAGGGTGACCGTGCCGGAGGCCGACGACACCACCGTGGTCGACGAAGAGGAGGTCGACGGCTGGGTGGCGGACGGCGGCTGTGCGGAGGCGTCCTCGTCGAACAGGTCGGCGCGGAACAACAGGACCACACCGGCCGCGGCGAGCAGCAGGGCGAGCAGTGTGACGATGCCGACGGCACAGCCCTCTGGGGGCTCGCTCACCAGGGCCGGCCCCGGCGCCGAGTCCAGGAGGGCACCGGCCGCCCGCTCCTCCCACTCAGGCGTCGGCCGCTTCACGATCCTCACCCGCCACGGCCTCTCCGGCGGGTACTGGACCACCACGACGCCGCCCGGCCGGTAGTCGGGCAGGTCCGCGAGGTTGATGTCCTGCGTGAACGCGACGCGGTATGCCGGTGCGCCGTCCGGCGCGACCGTCGACACGAACCGCACCGCCACGTCGCTGGTCGGCTCGCCCCCGACGGCTTCCACGCTTTCGACCATCGCGAGCGCCGTACGGGGCGCGATCGCCGCCTCCCGGGCCCGCCTCGGCACACCGGCCAGGAAGTAGAGCAGGCCGTAGACCACGGGAAGACCCAGTCCGGTGGCGAACAGCGGCCACTTCTCGATGATGCCGCCGACGACGAGAGCGGCCAGCGACGCCCCGATCACACCACCTGTCAGGACCCCTCGGGCGAGGACGAGGGGTGTGTTCCGCGCGGGGGGCGCGGCGCCGGTGGTGATCGTCATATGGGTGCTTGTGTCGGGGTCGGGTGACGGCCGGTGGATCTCCAAGTGTCTGCCTCCGGGGCTGCTGGGAACGACCCCACGCGGGGAGTGGGCGGGCCCGGCGCCGGTGTCCGGGCCCGGTGCGCCGGCAGGGGCCGTTCCGGCCTCATTTGAGGCCCGAGTGGGCCAGGCCCTCGACGAACTGGCGCTGGGCGATGACGAAGACGACCAGGGCCGGCAGGACGGTCATGGTGGCGGCTGCCAGTTGGGTGTTCCACATCTCGGCCCCGTAGGAGTCGGTGAACCGGGTGAGGGCCTGCGGCAGCGTGAACAGCTCCGGCGAGGTGAGGTAGACGGTGGGTTCCAGGTAGAGGTTCCACGAGGTGAGGAAGGTCAGGATCGCGACCGCGGACAACGCCGGCTTGGCCAGCGGCAGGAAGATGCGCCACCAGAGCGCGGGGCGGCCGAGGCCGTCCAGCCGGCCCGCCTCCTCGAGTTCGGCCGGAAGGGCGATGAAGAACTGCCGCATGATGAAGGTGGCCAGGACGCACGGTCCGGCCAGCGCGGTGACCAGGATCAGCGGCCAGTGCGTGTTGATCACCCCGGCTCGTTTGAACATCTGGAACAAGGGCACGATCGTCACCTCGCTGGGCACCAGGAGGCCGACCAGCACCACCAGGAAGAGGGCGTTCGCGCCGGGGAAGCGGATCCGGGCGAACGCGTACCCGGCGAGGCTGGAGACCAGCAGGGTGATCAGGGTGACCAGGACGGCGATGTAGACGCTGTTCACGTACTGCCGGGCGAACGGCTGGAAGCTGAACGCCTCGGTGTACGCGGACAGCGTGGGGTCGGCGGTCCACAGTGACGGCGGGGCTTTGAAGATCTCGGGCAGCGGCTTCACCGAGGCCGCGACCATCCAGACGGTCGGCACCACGAACGGGATCGCCAGGACGCCGAGCGCCGTCACCAGGAACGCCCGCCGCAGGACGGAACGCGACTTACTCCTCATGGAACACCCACTTACGGCGCAACTGCCACTGCACCAGCGTCAGCAGCATGACGAAGGACAGCAGCATCAGGGCCAGCGTCGAGCCGTAACCGATGTGGTTGAACTCGAAGGCCTGCTGGAAGACGTAGTAGACGAGCACGGTGGTGCTCAACTCCGGGCCGCCGCTGGTCAGTACGGCGATCTGCGCGAACGACTGCAAGGCTCCGACGACGGTGATGATCGCGGTCAGCAGCACCGTGGGGGAGATGAGTGGCAGGGTGATCCGGGTGAAGGTCACCCTGCTCCCCGCGCCGTCGAGCCGGGCGGCTTCGTACAGCTGCGTCGGCACGCCCTGCAAGGCGGCCAGGAAGAGCACCATGTTGACGCCGACGCTGCGGACCACCTGTGTGACGATCACCGACAGCATCGCGGTGTCGCCGCGCTGGAGCCAGTTCGGCCCGTCGATGCCGACCGCGCCGAGAACCCCGTTGATACCGCCGTTGTCCTGGAGCAGGAATCCCCAGACCAGAGTCCACGCCACCACGGAGACGACGACCGGGGAGAAGAACACGGTGCGGAAGAACGTCGAGCCGCGGAACCGCCGGTTGAGGAGTACGGCGAGCAGCAGGCCCAGGCTGATGTTCAGCACCACGACCCCGCCGCAGAAGACGGCGGTCGCCCCCAGCACCGAAGGTAGTTGCGGGTCGTCGGCCAGGGCGGCGTAGTTGTCGATCCCGACGAAGGTCTGCTCGCCGGAGAAGACGTTCCAGTCGTTCAGGCTGTACCAGACCGCCAGCCCGACCGGGATCAGCACGAACAGCACGACCCCGACGAGCTGCGGCGCGATGAACAGATAGCCCGCGAGTACATCTCGGCGCCGGGTCGTCCAGAACGGTGGTCCGGAGGTGTCCCGGGGCCTTGTCGCCGCGGGGGAGGCGTCCGGTGCCCTCGTGCGGGTCTTCGTGAGGCCGGCCATGATCACTTGGCCAGGATCGGTTCGATCGCGGAGCAGACCGACTTCAGCACGGCGGGGATGTCCGCGTCGGCCCTCCACATCGCGTCCAGCGCGGTCTTGCCCTTCTGGGCGATCTCGGCCGGATTGGTGTGGTTGGGCAGGGTGACGGCGTTCGGTAGCTGGTCGACCACGGCTTCCTGAAGCTGCGCGGAGGTCAGCACCTTGTTGTCGGCGGCGAGCTTCTCACCGGTGAGCATCGACTTGCGCGGCGGAGGGAAGAACTGCGCCAGCTTCGCGGAGTTCGCCGGATTCGTCAGATAGGCGAGGAAGTCGGTGGCCTGGGTCTTGTGCTTCCCCGCGGCGAGGACGCCCACCCCGGCCTGGCCGATGACGGAGTACTCGCCGGCCGGACCCGCCGGCAGCGGGTACAGCGCGTACTTGAACTTGTCGGTGAGCAGCGAGGCGCGGGAGACCTGGGCCACGGTGAAGGCGGAGTCACCGGCGAAGAAGTCGGCCGTCGTGCCGGGGCCGGGCATGGCCTTGGTCTTGAACGCGGCGTCATGCAGGAAGGTGAACGCCTTCTGCATCTCGGGGCTGGTGAAGGTGCAGGTCTTGCCGTCCGGGCTCCAGGCGGATGCGCCGAAGCCGGTCCACACCGTGGCCAGTATGTTCCACGACTTGTAGTCGAAGTCCCGGACGACGAAACCGGCCTTGCCGGTGTCCGCGTGGACGGCTGCGCCGGCGGCGGCGACCTGGTCCCAGGTCAGGTTCTTCGGGTCGATCTTCTGGCCGGCCTTCGCCAGCAGGTCGGTGTTCACGTACAGCGCGTACGGCGAGGTGGAGAACGGGTAGGCGTACAGCGTGCCGTCCCGGCTGAACTCCTTGGTCGCGCTGGCCTCCAGGTCGTCGTACCGCCAGCCGTCGGTCGCCTTCAGTTTGTCGGTCAGACCGACCAGCGCGCCGGAGGCCATCAGGTCCCTCGACAGGTCGCCCATCCAGGCCAGGTCGGGAGCGTTGCCACCGGCGATCTGGGTGGTGAGGGTGGTGTTGTAGTCCTCGAAGGGCAGGCTCTCGAAGGTGATCGAGGAGATCTCGGGGTGCTTGGCACGGTAGGCGTCGGCGATCGAGTCGAACAGCTTGAGCTGGTCCTGATTCGAGGTCCAGACCGTCATCCGCAGCTTGACGTCCTTGGCGTTCTTCCCGCCGGCCCCGTCGGTGGATGCACCGCAGGCGGCTGTCAGTGTCAGCGCGGTCGTCAGCGCGAGGGCGCCGAACACCTTTCTTGCTCTGTTCATGGTGTGCGTCTTTCGTGGTCTCGGCGCGTGCCGCGCCTTCGGGTTGGGGCTAGTAGCCGGCGATCTGCGGCCAGTGGAGTTCGATCCCGGCCCCGGTCAACCTGTCCTGGAGCCGGTCGACGAGGCGATCGTCGGTCGCGATCTGTCCGGGGCTCAGGCCGAGTTCGAGGCAGTACGCGACCAGCTCCCCGGCCGATTCACCGACGTTCCACTCGACCGGATGCAGCCGGTAGGCGCCGTTGGTGATGTGGGTGGTGCCGATGTTCTTGGCGGCCGGAACCAGGTTCTGGGTGGCCACCGGGACCAGCGCGCCGAGCGGTATCTCGAACGGCGCGCACTCGACGTCGATGTAGTTGTCGCCGCCGGTGGAGGGATGCAGATCGATCCGGTACATCCCCACCCCGATCGAGCCGTCGAAGCGGGCCGGTCCGGCGTCCCCGCGGGCCTTGACCGAGATGTCCTGCTCGCGCACGGTGGTGAGCGCCCTGATCCGCCGGGACTCGCGGATGTACGGCGCCTGCGCGAACCCGTCGGCGGTGCCGACCAGGTCGCCGCGCAGCCGCAGTCCGGGCCAGCCGCGGCCACCGTCCGGGCGAGGCGCCTCGGTCTGCAGCCAGTACACGTAGGCACGGGACTGTGCCTTTGCCGCGTCCAGGTGGAGCTGCCGGTCGTCGGTGTCGATGATCGAGCCGCCCACATAGTCCATTTGCGGCCAGTTGGCCAGCACGATGTCGCTGTCGTAGAAGCCGTCGGCGAAGTTCTGCCGGGCGGCGATCCGCCGGAACTGCCACAGATCCTGGTCGCCGGCGTCGAAGCGAGGGTCCCCGGTGGCATCGCCGACCGGGTTGACGTTCATGGTCCGGTCCTCCGGCACCAGGGTCCGGGGGTTCGGCGCGGTGAAGGAGAGCATCGGCGCGCCCCAGAAGGGCAGTTCGAGGGAGCGCCAGACGTCGTAGTCGTCCGGCCGGGCGATGGTGTGGTCGCCCGCGACGTGATCGAAGACGAAGCACCACGCGATCGACTGCACGTTGCCCGGATCGGCGACCTCGGGAGCGCTCGGCTCCCCGGTGTCGGACCGTCCCTCGGTCCCGACGACGTACTCGGTCCCGGTCAGCGGCAGCAGATCGCCGGTCTCGGTCCCGTCCAGGACGTACTCGGCGGTGATCACGGTCTCGGCCCCGGTCCGCGGGTCCGCGACAGTGACGGTACGGACCACCGCGTCGCGCACCTCGGCCGCGACGGGCACCGCGGGTTGCAGGACGGTGAGCCGCCCGGTCGACCGGTACGGTGCCAGCAGGCCGGTGAGCACCGCGTCGGCCACCCGCGGTTCGTGACACAGCCTGCTCACCCGTCCACGGCCCGGATTGAGTTCCCGGTCGGCGCGCGCGGCGGCCGTCAGCGGGTAGTGATCGCGGTAGTAGCGGCGGATGTCCTCGCGCAACGCGCGGTAGCGCGCGGTGACGCCGAACTGCTCCACCCAGATGTGCTCGTCGGGCGGAACGGCCTGCGAGGTGAGCTGCCCGCCGAGCCAGGCGTACTCCTCGGTCATCACCACCCGGCGGCCACGTTGCAGAAGCGCCAGCGCCGCGGCGACGGAGCCGAGCCCGCCGCCGATGATCGCCACCTCGGCCGTGATCCTGCCGGTCATGACGGCGACTCCGTTCGCGCGACGATCGTGTCCCCCGGCTCGACCTCGGCGACCAGCAGCCGCTCACGTTCCAGACCGGCCCACTCCTGCGGGGCCGTGCTGATCAGGAGCTGGAGGAGATCGAGCGCCTCGGCCGCCAGCTGTTGCCTGGGGACGTGGAAGCCGGCCAGCGTCCGGCCCTCCACTCGATGGCCGCGCACCTCTCCGAGGGCAGCGAGCGAGACCTCGTCCGGTACGGCGACCCCGGCACCGAACAGCGCGTGCGCGACATCCTCAGCCAGGAACGCGTCCTCCGCGATGATCAAGGTCGCGCCGGTCGCCCGCGCCAGTCGGGGCAGGTCGGCGATCCTCTCCTCACCGACCAGCAGGAAAGCCAGCCTGCCCGCCGCAGAGGCGCCCTCGACGGCATCGCGCCGGTCCCGTGCGGTCGGCGTGTCACGGCCGCGGTGGACATACAGCGCCTGCTGGTGCCCGCCGGCCGCCGCCTGATCGATCAGCACCGAGGTCGGAGTGGTGTAGTCGATCGCCACGTACGGCACCGCGGTGGCGGTCTCGTCCCGGCGGCCGATCGCGACGAACGGGAACTGCTCGGCGACCAGCCGCTCCAGCTCGGACGCGACCATCTGCTGACCGAGCAGCACGCAGCCGTCGGTCAGCCGCAGCCGGGTCTTGCGGTGGAAGAGGCTGCGCGTGCCGTTCTCCACCGGTGAGGAGGTGAAGAACAGCAGGTCCCAGCCGATCCGCTCGGCGGCTCGCTCGATCCCGTTCAGCAGCGGACCGTAGAAGTCCATGCTCTCGGGGGACAACGCGGCCTCGTACGTGAAGACGCCGATGATCTGGTTGTCCAGACCGGCGAGCCGGCGGGCGGCGGGGTCCGCTACGTAGGAGAGCTGCTCGATGGCCCGCTTGACCCGCGCCCGGGTGGCCTCGGGGACCCGCACGTTCGAGCCGTCGCGGTCGTTCAGCACCACCGACACCGTGGTCTGACTGACGCCCGCCAGCTCCGCGATCTCGCGTTGCGTGACACGGCGAGGTCTCGACGACATCGCTCCTCCATCGTGATAATGCGTAACTTCATCTGCTGGCGATGACCGTAACGCACGCAGGATCGCCAAGACAAGCATCTGTTGACACCAAGGTAGCGGCCTGGAAACGTGTCGTTCGCGAAGTTGAAGATAGGCATTATCGGCGTGCGCCGCCCAGCGCCGGACAGGAGCAGACGATGACCTCCGAAGCCTTCTCCCGACCCACCCTCAACCGCCGGGGCTTCCTCGGCGCGGCCCTCGCCGCCGGCGTCGTACTCGTCGCCGAGTCGGCCCCGGTCACCGCGCACGCCGCGGCCGGCGACGTCACCCTGGCCGCCGGTGGCATCAGCCTGCTGGCCAGTGCGGGCGGCAGGCTCGCCATCCGTGACGCCGGTGGCGTCACCCGGTCGGCCGGGTCGAAGTTCCAGGTCAAGGACAGTGTCACCGGCATCCACGTGTCCACCGGCGGCACCCCGACGCTGAGCGCGCTCCCGGACGGGACGCCGGCGATCCGGATGGACTACACCTTCGACGCCGCCGCCGGATCGACCGCCGTCAGCGGCTGGTTCAGCGTCAGCACCTCCCATGCCGTGCTGGAGTGGCGCGTCACCGGGGCGGACACGCTGGTCCCGGACGGCTTCCTGTTCAGCCGGGCGATCCAGGCGCCGACGGTGCCCGACGACTACATTCCGATCACCGAATGGGTCCGCGACACGGGCGGCGGCATCCCCTACGAGACCACCCTCGGCGTCGCCCACACCTCCACCTGGTCAACCGCGCTGCACGGCCTGTTCCTGCTGGACCGGTCCCGCCAGGCATGGACGAACGCGACCTGGGTGCACGCTCCGGGTGTGGCCGACGCGGCCGGCGGCTGGACCAGCCGGGCCGACTTCTTCTTCTCCGAGACCAGACCGTCCGCCACCGCCACCATCGGCCGGGGCCGTGAACTCGGACTCGAACTCACCACGAACCGCGACTTCAATCTGTACGAGTCGGCCGGTGAACAGATGGAACTCACCGCCCTGGTGGCCAACGGCGGCACGGCCAAGACGGCCGAGCTGGAACTGTGGGTGCGCGGCTTCGACGGTGACCTGCTGGCCACCACGACCACGACCGGCAGCGTCGCCGCGGCCGCCACCTGGCAGCACACCTTCACCCTGGCCGCACCGGCCGGCGGGATCGCACTGGCCGAAGTGGTCGTCAGATCCGGCGACGACGAGGCGTTCGCCCGGACCAATCTCGCGGTCCTGCCGTCCTACGACTACCAGGCCGGCCCGGACAGCATGTTCGCCGTCGCCAACTATCCGTGGCTGCAGCGGCCGAGCGCCGACGCCGTACTGGACCTGTGGCAGAAGGTCGGCATCAGCCTGGTCCGGATCTCCTACGACGGCGGACCCGGGTTGCCGCCCGCCGCCTTCGACGCCCGCGGCATGCGCCACAACATCGAACTCCAGCCGTCCCTGGACGTCACCGACACCGAGGCGGCCACCTGGGCCGCGGACAAACTGGCGGTGGCGGTCGGTGCCGGCGCCGGTTACTTCGAGGTCGGCAACGAGCTGAACAGACCCTTCAACACCGGGGACGCCGCGCAGGCATACCTGGACAAGGCACTACGGCCGGTCTTCGACCGGCGAGCAGCCACCGGTGACACCGTCAAGCTGATGAACAACGGACTGGCCGGCATGGACAAGCCATGGGTGGAGAACTTCATCGCCGCCGGCGGCTGGGACCTGATCGACGCCTTCGCCTACCACCCGGGACGCGGCAACTTCACCCCGGACTACATACCGCCGGGCGACGACTGGACCACCGGCGGCGACGGCACCTACTGGAACTTCTACGGCGGCCTGCGCCGGCTGAAGGCGCTGATGGCCGAGCACGGCGAGAAGGAGATCTGGCTGACCGAGGCATACGCGCCGACCAAGCCCAACAGCTGGTGGCACGACACCTACCGGCATGCCGCGGAGAACGTGCTCCTCACCCTCGCACTGGCCAAGGCCGAGGAGATCCGGGGCGTGTGCTGGTACCAGTTCCACGACAGCGTGCTCGGCATGCCGCAGGTCGCCGACCCGGACAACGTCGAGTACCACTACGGCCTGATGAACCGCGACCTCAGCCCGAAGCCGTCGCTCCTGGCCTACGCGACCGCGGCCCGCACGCTCGACCAGGCCACCTTCCGGGGCTGGCTGACCTTCGCCGACCCGCAGACGTTCGGCCTGTGGTTCGACACACCCGACGGCCCCGCGGTCGTGCTGTGGAACCGGGCCGACGGCTTCCTGCTGAACACCGCCGGCCGGCGCACCGACTGGCACTTCCCCGCCCCCGAGGTGTGGACCGACCCCTGGCCGACCAAGACCCCGCTCGTGGTCGCCGCCACGACCGCCGTACGGCAGGTGGACGCGATCGGACAGGTCACCCAGATCCAGGTCATCAACGGCAGCACGACGCTGATACTCGACGGCGCGCCCCGGATCTACCACGGCCTCCTACCGCACACCGACAACGCAGGCCACCACAGACTGCCGACGCCCGCCTGAGACACACCGACAGGTCCGAGTCCGACATGAAACGACCAAGGAGCGACAACACCATGCCCGCCACCACCGCCACCACTCCCTGGTGGCGCGACGCCGTCATCTACCAGGTCTACATCCGCAGCTTCGCGGACGGCGACGGCGACGGCATCGGCGACATCGCGGGCATCCGCTCCCGGCTGCCCTACCTCAAGTCCCTCGGCGTGGACGCCCTCTGGATCAACCCGTGGTACAAGTCGCCGATGTCCGACCACGGTTACGACGTGGCCGACTACCGCGAGATCGACCCGCTGTTCGGGACGGTTGCCGAGGCGGAGCGACTCATCGCGGAGGCGCACGCGCACGGGATCCGCATCATCCCGGACATCGTCCCCAACCACACCTCCGACCAACACGCCTGGTTCCAGGACGCGCTGGCGGCAGACCCCGGCAGCCCCGAACGCGCGCGCTACATCTTCCGCCCCGGCCGCGGCCCCGAGGGCGCCTTGCCGCCCAACGACTGGGGCTCCCGCTTCGGCGGCCCGGCCTGGACCCGCGTACCCGACGGCGAGTGGTACCTCCACCTCTTCACCCCCCAGCAGCCGGACCTCAACTGGCAACACCCGGATGTCCACGCCGAGTTCGAGTCTGTCCTGCGCTTCTGGTTCGACCGCGGAGTGGACGGCTTCCGCATCGACGTGGCCCACGGCCTCGTCAAGGACCCCGAACTGCCGCACCTGGCCGACCGCGACGGCGGCGTGCACCCCTTCTGGGACCGCGACGAGGTCCACGACATCTACCGCGCCTGGCGCAAAGTGGCCGACGAGTACCCCGGCGACCGCTCCTTCGTCGCCGAGGCTTGGACGGACACCCCGGAACGGCTCGCCGCCTACGTCCGTGACGACGGCCTGCACACCGCCTTCAACTTCGACTTCCTCATGGCCGAGTGGGACGCGAAGGACCTGCGGGCCGTCATCGACACCACCCTCACGACACTCGGCACCGTCGGCGCCCCGGCCACCTGGGTCATGTCCAACCACGACGTCATGCGCCACGCCAGCCGCTACGGCCGCAGGGCCGCGAAGAAGTGGGTGGCCAACGAGTCCTACGTCCCCGCCGGCCCCGCAGACCTCGAACTGGGCACCCGGCGAGCCCGCGCAGCGGCCCTGCTCACTCTCGCCCTGCCAGGCGGAGCCTATGTCTACCAGGGCGAGGAACTGGGCCTGCCCGAGGTGGAGGACCTGCCCGAATCCGCGCTCCAGGACCCCGTCTGGGAACGCTCCGGCCACACCGACCGGGGCCGCGACGGCTGCCGCGTCCCGATCCCCTGGTCCGGACGGACCACACCGTACGGGTTCAGCCCCCGGTCACCCGCGGGCGCGGAAGAAGCCATCGCCGCGCCCTGGCTGCCACAGCCCGCCGACTGGGCGCCGCGCACCGTGGAAGCCCAGAGCGGCGACCCGGGCTCCATGCTGGAGCTCTACCGCGCCGCCCTCCGCCTGCGCCGCGAACACCCTGCCCTCGGCGACTCCACCCTGACGTGGCTGGACAACACCCCCGCCGGAGTTCTCGCCTTCCACCGCATGCCCGGCTTCGTGTGCGTGGTCAACCTCTCGACCGAGCCGTACCAGCTGCCCGAACACGCCTCGACCCTGCTGGCCAGTGGCCCCGTCGAAGACAACCGACTGGCCCCGGACCAGACGGCCTGGCTCAGCGTATAGCGAGCCACACCTCGAAATCCCCAGGGCCTGTCCCTTGGCGTCGGTCTTGCCCTCACCGCGATACGTGCCGGACGCGCGGTGGACGGCCAGGCCAGTGAGGTAAGCCATGGGCTGACCGTGGTTGAGCAGCAGACCGATCAACAGCGCAGCACCGCCGTGATTGACGTCCACCGCCCACAGCACGTCCTGGTTGATGTCCAGGACGTCGCGAATCAGCTCCAGCAGGGCCGCCTCGTCATTCAGGACTCGGCGGGACAGCAGCCGTTCGCCCCGCTCGTTGAGCACCACGCAGTGGTGATGCTCCTTGCCGATGTCCATCCCGGCCCAGATCTGGGGCACGGCCACCTCCGTCAGCTCGTCGTCAGTCCATCCCGCAGACGACCTCGCCGACGTGGTCCTACAGAGCGATCAAGTCGCGCATCCCAATTGGCGGTCGAGTCGTCGCGGGGCTCCGGGCGGCCATGTTCTCTGAGCCATCCGATCGGCTCCTCCATGACAGCCATACCTGGAGCCCCTGGGCCCACCGATCTTACGAATGACCAGCGGAAACCCACGCTTGATAGGTAGGACTCCATGATCGCGGGCGTCCGTGCCTGCTGTGTACCGAACCCCGCCCAACATGACGAGACGTCAGCAACCAGGCGTCAGCCGACTACGCCGAAGTCCTGACCGAAGAGGGCGTGGTAGTACGCGACTTCCGGTTCGCGCTCCATTCAGATGTTGCCGGTGGGGGTCTCCGTTGTTGCGTTGTCGGACCATCCGGTTGGTTTCCGCTGCGCTCTTCGAGATGCACGACGAATGGATCGCCTTACCGCGCCGCCACCTCCCCGAAGGCGATATGGGTGATATCTGCCGTAAACTCTCTTTTAGTTCCTCCGTGCTACCCAACGCACCGAAATGCAACCGCCAGTTGATCCCCACCAGCATGACGAGGGGCACTGCCTGGCGGATGCGTGTTCCCGGCCGAGTGGCACTCGCTTCGGTATCCTCCCGTGCAGGTCATCGGAGGCCATTTACTCAAAGATTACTGGGCAGTTGACCTCAGGGTTTCGTGGTAGCGTCCTTGTTCGGAGGGACAGTGCAACCTGAAAGGGAAATCGTGAACACGGAGAAGATCGCCGCTCGCCGCCTCTCGCTGGAAGAAGTGACGAAGCTCGGCGTGAAGGACAGGCTCTTCATTTCCGCCGACACGGCAGAACTCAAGCTTCCCGACTGCTATGTCCCTGCTTTTCTGACCAAGTCCGGTGGGGATTTCGAGGGCGGCTCGATCACGGCGAGAACCGTATTCCAGGAAGAGGTCTCCTGCCTTCCCGACGACGAGAATGAAGCCGGAATCTACTTGGCCGACGAGAATGGCTCGGTGACCATCGAGGTCCTCCAGTCCGCCGGTGTCGTGCTGGACCTGGCACTTTTCGTCCCTGGTGGAGACAAGGGGGCCCTCACGGCCCTTTACGCTGCGGCCCGGCAGGCCTTCGGCGCCGACGTCGTGCAGATCTGGCGCCAGGGCCTCAAGGAGGTTCCCGACGTGAAGGTCGACATCTTCGAGGAGCAGATTCCCCGGGGGCGCAAGGGGAGCGACAGCCCCAAGCGTGACCGTCGCGCGCTCGACACCTACCCCACCCGTGCGGACTTCATCGAGTTCTCCGCGGGGTGGAAGCCGGTCGTTGAGATTCACAGGCCGATTGTTGACGACACCCCGACCATCTGAGGCGGCGTTACCTCTCGGTCTCGGCCTGAGAGAACGCCGAGAACGCATGCGCCGGACCCGGCCGACCCCTGAGCGGTCCAGGGAGCCTTCGGAAAATAACTCACGAACGGCGAAGCGCCGTTCCACTCGATGACCTCGCGAGACAGCCCGCCTGACCAAGATCAAAGCCTGAAGTTATTCTGCGACAGCCCTCAGGGCTTCGGCGTAGTCGAGTGACGTCCACTTCGTGGTCAGGCGAGGCCGAGGAGCGTGAGGAGTCGGCGGGCGTCACGCACATTGCGGCGACGGCCGGAGGCGATGTTCTTCGCGCCGTTCAGTCGCAGGGCGCCGACCGCGAGGTTGCGCCAGGTCGCCATAGCGCGGGGTGCGCTGTCGGTCCGCCACCGCGCACGCGGTCAGGTCGAGGACGACGGCCAGCGCGTGCCGCACTCCTCGCAGCCGGATCATCTGCTATCAGCCCGAACGCCCAGCCCAGCCGCTCATCCCAGGCACGAGCGTCGTCCGCATCTGCACCTGTCTCTTCAGTCACGCAGGGGTCATCCCCCGGCACTGTCGGCTGGCTCCGCCCGACGGTGCGCGGAGACGCAGGCCACCGAGGCGCAATGAACATGAGACAGGAACCGCCCGCCCGCACTCCCTTCACCGCAAGTAGTCACGAAACGGACGCCCGCCGACTACGCCGAAGCCCTGCCCTTCAGGCCAGCCGCGGACCGTGGTCATCTTCTCCGAGTGGGACTGCCGCAAATGCAAGGGAGCGGACAACGCCCAGCACACGACACAGCAGGGTCACTGGGTAGACGGCCTTCTCCGCGGCGATGAACTGGTAGACCTCGCTCACCGGTCGCTGTCCTTGGCGAAGAAGGCCGCCCTAGGTTCAACCCGTCGGTGCAACGGTGCCCGCGAGTTTATCAGCGGGAGTGAAATAGCCGAGGGTCTTGCGGGGGCGG
>NZ_JBSFMM010000015.1:0-84641 GCF_053599555.1 Streptomyces sp. NPDC000941 | reverse complement strand
GGCGGCACGGCCACGGGCGAGCCGCCGGCCGCCTCCGGGTGGGTCCTGTGGGGGACCTGGCTGGTGGTGTGCGGGCTCGTGTTCTCCACTCAAGAAGGCACCTTCCACCCGTACTACACGACGCAGCTGGCCCCCGCCGTCGCCGCGCTCACCGCGGGCTTGGTGACCACGCTGGTCCGCGCCCATCGGGCCGGTGCCCGCTGGGCCCTGCCGACGGGGACCGGGGCGGTCCTGGTCTCGATGGTCTGGGCGGTCGTCGTGATCGAGCGGCAGTCGTCGTGGCACGGCTGGCTGGCGTGGCTGGTGGTGGTCGTCGGCCTCGTCGCGATCGCGCTCCTGCTGCTCTCGGGGCTGCGGCGCCGGCTGCTGCCGGCCGCGCTGGGTGGCGCCGTCCTGGCGGTGCTGCTGGCGCCCGGTGCCTGGGCGGTCAGTGTTCCCGGGTCCACCTCCGCGATGGGCGGCACCAATCCCATGGCCGGACCGGCTGGGGGCATGCCGTTCGGCTCGGGCTCCTTCCCCGGTGGGGGCTCCGGGCCCGGGGGCTTCGAGCTTCCTGGGGGCTTCGGCGGCGGTACGGGCGAGATGCCCGGGGGTACGCCGTCCGGGATGCCCTCCGGATTTCCCGGCTTCGGCGGTGGCAGTGGCGGCAACGGCAGCCCGGGAGGCATGGGTGGCCTGGGCCGGCTCTTGGGAGGCACCGACCTCACCGCCGATCAGCGCAAGATCCTCGACTACGCGGTCGAGCGCTCCGGCTCCGCCCGGATCAGCCTCGCCGTCGAGGGAGGCGCCAACGGCGCGTCCACGTTCATCCTGAACAGCGACGCGACGGTCATCGGCATGGGCGGCTTCATCGGCACCGACAACGCGCCGTCCGTCCAGCAGCTGGAGACCTGGACCAGAAAGGGTGAGCTGCGCTACGTCCTGGGCTCCGGCTCACGCTCGGGCGGCACCCCCTTCGGCGCGATGGCGGGCGGCGACAGCGCTGCTTCCCAGCGCTCCGAGTGGATCAGCGACCACTGCGCCAAGGTCCCGGCCTCCGCCTACGGTGGCAGCACCAGCAGCTCTGGAAACAAGGCTTCCGGACCGACCGGCATGATGGGAATGGCCACCACGTTGTACGACTGCGCCGCCAAGAAGTAACCGTCACGATATGACCGACGGCAGAACGGACCGCCACACGCCATGGCCGAGCAGCCCGCCACCCAGCTCACCCACCGCATCCTCGTCGTCGAGGACGACCCCGGCATCCGCCTGCTGCTGGAGTCGGCCCTGGGCCTGTCCGGATACCAGGTGAGCAGCGCCGCCACGGGGCGTGACGCCCTGCTGGGGGTCGAGCGTTTCCGCCCCGACCTCCTGTTGCTCGATGTGATGCTGCCCGACCTCGACGGCTTCGAGGTCACCCGAAGCCTGCGCGCGGTCGGCGTGCGCACACCGGTCCTGTTCCTGACGGCCCGCACCGAGGTCGGCGACCGCATCGCCGGCCTCGGTGCGGGTGGCGACGACTACGTCGGCAAGCCGTTCAGCATCGAGGAAGTGTTGCTTCGCATCCGCGCCATCCTGCGCCGTACGGGGCACGATGTCCCGTACGAGGTGGGCGAGGACGAGGCCGAGGTGCTGCGCTACGCGGACCTCGAACTGGACGAGCGGGCGCATGAGGTCCATCGGGCGGGGCAGTACATCCCGCTGTCCCCGACCGAGTTCAAGCTGCTCGCCTTCCTGATGGAGAACCCCAACCGGGTGTTGAGCAAGACCCAGATCCTGGACCGGGTCTGGGGCTACGACTTCTCCGGCGACGGCCGCATCGTCGAAACGTATGTGAGATACCTGCGGCGCAAGATCGACCACCTCGATCCGCCACTGATCCACACTCAGCGGGGCGTGGGGTACTGCCTGCGCCTGCCGCGCGACCACACCCCGTGGACCGAGGGATGATCCGCCGGATCCGGCTGGGCGCCGCCAAACGGCCCGGGTCGTTGCGCAGCCGCCTGGTGTGGGGCGCGGCGCTGCTGGCCGCCGTGGCGGTGCTCGCCGCTCAGACCATCGGATTCCTGGTGCTGCGCACATGGTTGCTCAACCGCGTCGATCAGCAGCTCGACGACTTCGTCCTGCCGCAGCAGGCCTTCGCCCGTGACGTCGATCCCGAGCGGGTGCCCCGGCCGCCGAACCCCGGCTCCGTGACCCTGCCCTCCGACTTCCGCCTCACCTTCTTCGACGCGACGGGCCACAAGCGGGGCATTCTCGGCGGCGGCAAGGCTCCGGGTCCGGATCTGCCGGGTTCCGTCAGCCGGTTGCACCTTGCCGACGGCCGCCCGGCCACCGTTGCCGCCGTCTCCGGTGACGGCCACTGGCGGATCCAGAAGAAGGCCGCACCCGATCACACCTCGTATGTCGTCGCGCTGCCCCTGGACACATTCGACGGTGCGACCTCCAAGTTG
Source organism: Streptomyces sp. NPDC000941 (assembly GCF_053599555.1). Lineage (NCBI taxonomy): Bacteria > Bacillati > Actinomycetota > Actinomycetes > Kitasatosporales > Streptomycetaceae > Streptomyces > Streptomyces sp. NPDC000941. Next base: position 82,206 of record NZ_JBSFMM010000015.1, on the reverse strand, counting down.
CTGTGGCTCAACGCCATCGTGCTGGCCGCCACCCTCACCGGTCTGATCGCGCTCAGCCGGTGGGTGGTCCGGATCGGGCTGCTGCCGCTGACCCGTATGGAGCGCTCGGCACAGGACATCACGGCCAGCGATCTGAGCCTGCGGCTGCCGGACACCGACCCCCGTACCGAGACGGGCCGCCTCGGCACCGTGCTGAACACGATGCTGGAGAGGCTGGAACAAGCCCTCCGTGAACGCGAGTCCTCCGAGGCCCGGCTGCGCCGGTTCGTCGCCGACGCCGGACACGAACTGCGCACTCCGCTGACGTCCATCCAGGGCTTCGCCGAACTGGCCCTGCGCCATGAGGGACGGCCGAGCGCCGAACGGCGCGAGGCCGACCGGCTGATCGTCCAGAACGCCGAGCGGATCAGCCTGCTGGTCGACGATCTGCTGCTGCTGGCCAAGCTGGACAAGGAACCCGACTACCGCAGCGAGCGGGTCGACATGCTGTCGGTCGCCGCCGACTCCGTGAGCGCGGCCGCACACCAGAGCCATGGACACCCGATCAGACTGGGCGCCCTCGGCACCGGGGCAGCCTCCGAGGAGGAGGAGTTGGAGCTGGCCGAGACGACCGGCGATCCGCATCGGCTGCGGCAGGTCGTGGGCAATCTGCTGTCCAACGCGCTGACCCACACTCCGCCCGGTACGCGGGTGGACGTGCGAGTGGGCACTGGCCGGGCCGGCCCCGCCACCGGCGGCACGGACCGCCCCGGCCGCACGAGCCCGTCGCCACCGCTGCGGGAAGGGGCGCGGATCTGCGTGCTGGAGGTGGCGGACCATGGCCCCGGGCTGTCCCCGGAAGCCGCCGAGCGGGTCTTCGAACGCTTCTACCGGGTCGACCCGTCCCGCTCCCACGACCACGGCGGCTCCGGCCTCGGCCTGGCCATCGCGAGCGCGATCGCCCAGGGCCACGGCGGCCGGCTGGAACTCGAGACGGATACGGGCCGCGGCAGCGTCTTCCGGCTCGTGCTGCCCGCGGATTCCGGTACGCCCTGAGACACGTGCCAACCGCCTTGCCTCAGGCCCGTTTTCGGGACCGCCCTCGGGACCGCCCTCGGGACCGTCCTGGGGCGAACAGCCGACCGAGGCGGCCGGTAGTCCCTATGCTCGCTGCATGATCGACCTGCCGCTCTCCGCGCTGGAAGTCGCCATGGTCCAGGCCGGCACGCGGGCCGTGGACACGCTGCGCGACACCACGGCCTTCGCCCAGCGTCTCGACGCCCTCGGCTACCGCCGGCTCTGGTACGCCGAGCACCACCACTCCCCCGCCATCGGCGCGTTCCCGCCCGTCGTGCTCACCGCCCATGCGGCCGCGTCGACTTCGGCCATCCGCCTGGGCTCGGGAGGTGTCCTCGCGCCCAACCACGCCCCCATCATGCTGGCGGAACAGTTCGGCACACTCGCCGCGCTGCACCCCGACCGGATCGATCTGGGCATCGGCCGCGGTCCGGGCACCTTCGACGAGTCCACCGCCCGGGCGCTGCGGCGCGGCGCCGGGCCGACGACGGACGGCGAGTACCGGGACGATGTGGCCTCCACGCTGCGGTTCCTGGTCGACGAGGTAGCGCTCGGCCCTCTTCCGGAGCCGTGGCTGCTGTCCTCCAGTCCCGCCGGTGCCGCGCTCGCCGCGGAACTCGGCCTGCCCATCGCCTTCGCCCATCACATCCGTCCCGACAACACCCTGGCCGCGCTCGACCATTACCGCGCACACTTCTCCCCCTCCCCGTGGTGTGACCGCCCCCGCGTGCTGGTGTGCGTGGAGACGGTGTGCGCCGAGACCCAGGAGGAGGCGATACGGCTGGCCAGCCCGATGAACGTCGTCAAGGCCGGGCTCCTCAAGGGACACAGCGAGAGCCCGTTCCCCACGCCCGCCGAGGCGTCCGCGCACCCGTTCACCGCGGAGGAGCGGCAGGCGCTGGCGGCCTTCGGGGCCCAGCAGGCTTACGGCGCACCCGAGACCGTCGTGCGGCGCCTGGCGGAACTGGCGGAGGCGACCGGCGCGGACGAACTGATGCTGGTGACACCGGTCCATGCGCTGGCGGCCCGGCTGCGGTCGTACGAACTCGTCAAGCAGCATGCGCAGGGGCCACATCCGTCCGCTCCCCGCTGACGGTGATGGCCGGGACCGGTTCGGTCCCGGCCGCCGGTCATGGGGCAAGGACGGAGCGTACGTGCTCGACCTGCGGCGCAGCGGCGAAGTACGGGCCGGCGAGGGCCCGCCACCGGGTGAAGGCGTCGGACTGGCGGAAGGTCACGGTGTGGTGTTCGACGGTTTCCCACCGCACCATGAGCCGGTAGCGGGACGGCTCCTCGACGCTGCGGGTGAGGTCGATTCCCTCGCAGCCGTCCGCGGCGAGGAAGAGCGGGACGGCCTCGGCCACGGCCTTCTCGAACTCCTCCTCGCTGCCGGGGCGGACCTCGATCTGGGCGATCTCCGTGATCATGCTCTTCTCCGTCTTCAGTCGGTGATCCCGGTCGCCACGAGGGTACGGGGTGCGTCCGCGCAGGCGTAGCTCCACCGCTACCCGATCGATGTGGTTGCCGGAAGCAGCACCACTCCGTCCTCGTCGGCGTGCAGGATGTCGCCGGTGGTGAAGGTGACACCGCCGAAGGACACCGGAACGTCGACCTCGCCCTGCCCGGCCTTCCCGCTCTTGCGCGGATTGGTGCCGAGGGCCTGCACACCGACGGACACGCGGGCCAGGGCGGCGACGTCCCGGACCGCGCCGAGGATCACGACGCCTGCCCAGCCGTTGTCCCGGGCGCGTTCGGCCATGAGGTCGCCGAGCAGGGCGGTGTGCAGGGAGGCGCGGCCGTCGACGACCACGACGTGTCCGTCGCCGGGCTCGCTGAGCAGGGTGTGCAGCAGGGCGTTGTCGTTGTGGCAGGAGACGGTCCGGATCGGCCCCGAGAAGGAGCGGACGGCCCCGTACGAGGTGAACTGGACGTCGCAGACACGCAGTTGGCCGCCGTACTGATCGGCGAGGTCGGCGGTGGGGATCGCGGTGGCGGGCATCGGGTCCTCCTGGGGTGGGAGCGGAGACAGAACCAACAGCCATTGTTGTATCAAACCTCGCACAGATACAATTCTCCCACCGGATCAGCCACCAGGAACGGGAGCCGATGTGACCCTCACCGCCAGCAGTTCCACCCTCGCCTACGTGGGCTCCCGGACCACGGCCGCACGCGAAGGCCGGGGCAGAGGCATCGAGGTGTACGACGTGGGACCCGACGGCGAGGGCTGGACACTGCTCCAGACCGTCGAACTGGACAATCCGACGTTCCTGGCCACCGACCGCACCCGGCGCTTCCTGTACGCGGTGCACGGCGACCTCAGCTACGTCAGCGCCTACCGCATCGATCCGGCGTCCGGACTGCTCACCGCGCTCGGGCAGCAGGAGACCGGTGGCCGCAATCCGGCGCATCTCGCGGTGGATCCGTCCAACCGTTTCCTGGTGGTGGCCAATCACTCCTCCGGGACGGTGGCGACCCTGCCCCTGCTGGACGACGGCCGGCTCGGCCCGCTCGCCGATCTGCTCTCCCTGCCGGGCGAGCCGGGCCCGCACCGCACCGAACAGACCGGCGCCAAGCCGCACCACGTACCCTTCTCGCCCGACGGCCGCTTCGTCGTCGTACCGGACAAGGGACTGGACCGGATCTTCACGCTCGCGCTGGACAAGGGATCCGGGAAGCTGTCGTACGGCCCCGTCCCGTCCGTCGCGACCCGCGAGTTCGCCGGCCCCCGGCACCTCGCCTTCCACCCCCATCTGCCGTACGCGTACACCATCGACGAGTTGCGCTCGACGGTGACCTGCCACCACTGGGACGCCGGGCGCGGTGCTCTCCGAGCGCTCCAGATCCTCGCCGGCACCGAGCCGACGACGACCGGTGACAGCCGGGGCGCGGAGATCGCGGTCAGCCCGGACGGGCGGTTCGTGTACGCCTCCAACCGCGGTGGCGCGGGGGACACCAGCCCGGGCGGGCCCGAGCCCGACACCATCGGGGTGTTCAAGGTGTCCGCGAAGACGGGGCTGCTGCGGCCCGCGGGCTGGACCTCCACCGGGGGCATCCGGCCGCGGTTCTTCTGTCTGAGCCCGGACGGCCGGAAGCTGTACGCCGCCAATGAGCGCAGCCACACCATCGTCACCTACGACGTCGACGCCGTGAGCGGCGGGCTCCGGCCCACCGGCCATGTGGTGCACACCGGCTCGCCGGTGTGTGTCCTCTTCCTCCGCCGGGATTCGTAGGATGAGGCTTTGCCGACCCACCACATGAAGAGCGCAGGAGCGATGTCGCGGCCCAATTTGACCACCTCGATGGCCACCCGACTGGTGGACCTGATGCGCCGCAGCGGCCTCGAAGAGGGCGCCCATGTCACCGAGCAGTGGGCGGCGGACGAGCTGGAGGTCTCCCGTACGCCGGTGCGCAAGGCGATGGTCTTCCTGGCCGAGGTCGGCATCCTCGACCGGATCCAAAACCGCGGCTTCTTCCTCGCGCGTGACGCGGGCGCCCTCGCCCGGCCGGATCCGAGCGAGGGCGAGGACGTGGAGCAGTCCGCGTACTTCGAGATCGCGGACGACTACGTCGGCGGCCGGTTCACCGGCTCCTTCACCGCGGCCGACATCGGCCGCCGCTACCGGCTCACCCCCCGCCAGGCCGACCGGGTGCTGTCCCGGATGGAGGGCGAGGACCTGGTGCGGCGCAAGGCGGGCGGCCGGGGCTGGGAGTTCCAGCACGTCATGGCCACCGTCGACGCACATGACCAGAGCTACCGGTTCCGGATGATCATCGAGCCGGCCGCGCTGCTGGAGCCGGGCTTCACCGTGGACACCGACGCCTTCGCACGCCATCGGCAGCAGCAGGAAGCCCTGCTGCACGGGGACATCCTGCTGCTGCCACGCGCCGAACTGTTCCAGGTCAACGCCTCGTTCCACGAGATGCTGGTGGGCTGCTCCGGCAACCAGTTCCTGCTCGATGCCGTACGGCGCCAGAACCGGCTGCGCCGGCTGATCGAGTACCGCCACCAGATCGACCGCTCCCGCCTCGCCAACCAGGCCCGGGAGCATCTGAGGCTCCTGGACCTGGTGGAGAGCGGGGACCTGAGGGAGGCGTCCGCCTTCCTCGGCGCGCATCTGGACAAGGTGCGGTCGATCAAGACCGGGATCGGCGAGGAGGGCCGGCCGGAGAGCTAGGACGTGACCGGCGAGGTGCGCCGACCCTGATCCGAGGTCGCGCTGGAGTCGGCCGGGGGTGTCCCGCCTCCGCCCACCCTGATGGCCAGGGTGAGGACGAAGGCCACGGCGGTCAGCGTGCCCAGGAACAACAGGCCACCGGTGGCGCTCCCCGTCGAGCCTTTGGCCCAGCCGATCGCGTACGGGCCGAAGAACCCGCCGAGGTTGCCGATGGAGTTGACCACCGCGACCGCGACCGCGGCCGTGGAGCGGGTCAGAAACAGCGTCGGCAGCGCCCAGAACGGCGATTTGAAGCTGTACATGCCGGTCAGCGAGATGGCGATCAGGGACATGCCCAGCACCGGCGAGTGGGCGAAGCCCGCCGCACACAGCGCGACGGCCGCCAGCGCCAGCGGGATCGCCGAATGCAGCTTGCGCTCGGCCAGCCGGTCGGAACGGCGCGACCACCACACCATGCCCACCGCGGCGACGACATACGGAATCGCGCTGATGAAACCGATCGCGGTGTTGCCGAGCCCGGCGGAGAACTCCTTCACGATCTGCGGCAGCCAGTAGCCGACGCCGAGGCTGCCGGCCTGGTAGACGAAGTAGATGACGGCCAGCAACAGCACTTTGGGGTCGGCCATCACCTTCAGCGTGTTCAGCTTCTTCGCCTGCGGGTTGGCCTGCTGTTCCTTGTCCAGCTCCGCCGTCAGCCACTGGCGCTGGCGCTCGGTCAGCCACTTCGCGTCGGTCGGCTTCTCGGTGAGCACGAAGTAGCAGGCGATGCCGAGCAGCACGGCCGGGGCGCCTTCCAGGATGAACATCCAGCGCCAGCCGCTGAGCCCGAACCAGTCGACATGGTCCATGATCAGCGCGCTGAGCGGGGCGGCGAGGACGTACGAGGCGGGGATCGCGGTGAGGAACAGCGCGGTGGCGGTGGCGACCTCCTTCTTGCGGAACCAGTACGTGAGGTAGATGACCATGCCGGGGAAGAACCCGGCCTCGGCCACGCCCAGTAGAAAACGCAGGACGTAGAGCTGGGTGGCGGAGTGGGTGAAGGCCATGACGGTGGCGAGGATGCCCCAGCTGACCAGGATCCGGGCGATCCAGCGGCGGGCGCCGAACCGGGCGAGCGCCAGGTTGCTGGGCACCTCGAAGAGGAAGTAGCCCCAGAAGAACAGGCCGGCGGCCAGGCCGAACGCCTGACTGCTCAGGCGCAGTTCCTTGTTCATCTCCAGGGCGGCGAACCCGATGTTCGCGCGGTCGATGTAGTTCACGACGTAGAGCAGGAAGAGGAACGGGAGGATGCGCCGGGAGACGGTGCGCATCGTCGCGGTGGCCTCGCTCTGATCGACGTTGATCGCCATGAGGGGCTCCAGACGGCTCAAACGGCTGAGCGGGTTGAGCGGGTTGTATCAATGAGCGGCGTGAGACAATATGAGTGCGATACACCGCGAGGTCAAGGCACCAGCAGGCATGTTTGTACTTCCTTGAATCGCCGATGCAATCTCACCGATGGCTGAGGCAATCCGCTGATGTGCTCTCGCCGATCTCGCCGACACACCACCATGCCGACGACAGCAGGGGATCATGAACGCCGACCACACCGCTGTGCTCACCGTCGAGGGCCGCTCCTACCGCTATCAGCCCCTGGACCGGATCCTGCCCTCCGTGGAGCTGGACGCGCTGCCTTACGCGGTGCGGGTGCTGCTGGAGAACGTGGCACGACGCTCACCCCAGGCGCTGCCGGACATGGTGGCGCGGGCCCGTGCCGGAAGCGGAGTCGGTGAGGTGCCGGTGCATCCGAACCGGATCATGCTGCACGACACCACGTGCCTCCCGGCCCTGGCCGATTTCGCGGCCATGCGCGACAGCGTCGCCGAACTCGGCGGGGATCCCGAACGGCTCCAGCCGTCGATCCCCGTGGACCTGACCGTGGACCATTCCGTGATCGTCGAGGAGTACGGCCGCGCCGACGCCGTCGAGCGCAACCTCCTGATCGACTTCCGCCGCAACGGCGAGCGGTACGAGATGGTGAAGTGGGCCGAGCGCAGCGTGCGCAACTTCCGCGTGGTCCCGCCCGGCACCGGGATCATCCACCAGGTCAACATGGAGGCGCTGGCCCGGGTGGTGTGGATGTCGGACCCGGAGGACGGCGGCCTGCCCTGGCTGCATCCGGACGTGCTCGTCGCCACCGACAGCCACACCCCGATGATCAACGCCCTGGGCGTCGTCGGCTGGGGAGTCGGCGGCCTCGAAGGACAGGCCGCCATGCTCGGCGAACCGGTCACCATCCCCCACCCGGATGTGGTCGGCGTCCGGCTGACCGGCCGGTTGCGCCCCGGTGTCGGCGCCACCGATCTCGCGCTGACCCTGACCGAGCTGCTGCGCGCCACGGGCGTGGTGAACAAGTTCGTCGAGTTCTGCGGTGACGGCGTCACCACGCTGGGCTGGGCCGAACGCGCCGCGGTGTCCAACATGGCGCCCGAGTACGGCGCGACCTGCGTCTACTTCCCGTACGACGACGAAACCGCCGCATATCTGCGGCTGAGCGGACGGGACGACGAACACGTGCGTCTCGTCGACGCCTATCTCACCGCCCAGGGCCTCAAGCGCACCGACGACCGTCCCGTCCCCCGCTACGACCAGCTGCTCGACCTCGATCTGGGCACCGTCGAGCCCAGCGTGGCCGGCCCGAACCTGCCGCACCAGCGGCTGCCGCTGTCCCAGGTCCCGGCCTCGTTCCGGCAGGCGGCGGGCCGTACAACCACCGCGGCGGACACCTTCGGCGAACCGCTGCCCGGCGGCCCGGTCGCCATCGCCGCCATCACCAGCTGCACCAACACCGCCAACCCGGCCCTGATCGTGCAGGCGGGCCTGCTCGCCGAGCGGGCGGTCCAGGCGGGGCTGACCGCCAAGCCCTGGGTCAAGACATCGCTCTCCCCCGGCTCACGGGTCGTCGAGGAGTATCTGCGCGAGGCCGGGCTGCTGCCCGCCCTGGAGCAGACCGGTTTCCACATCGTCGGCTTCGGCTGTATGACCTGCATCGGCAACTCGGGCCCGCTGCACCCGGCGATGGAACACCTCGCGGAGGAGGGAGCGGCCGAGCCGGTGGCCGTCCTGTCCGGCAACCGCAACTTCGCGGGCCGGGTCAACCCGCGGATCTCCCTCTCGTATCTCGCCTCCCCGCCGCTGGTCGTCGCCTACGCCCTGGCCGGCTCGGTCCTGCACGACTTCGACCATGAGCCTTTGGGGACCGACCGCGAAGGCCGCCCCATCTATCTCAAGGATCTGTGGCCCTCCGACGAGGACGTCGCCGCGTGTGTCGCGCGGTTCGTACGGCCGGAGATGTTCCGCGCCAACGCCGCGCGCATCCGGCAGGGCACCCCGGCCTGGCAGGAGATCGACGCGCCCGGCGGCACCCGCTTCCCCTGGGCCCCGGAGTCGACGTATATCCGCCGCCCTCCGCATCTCACCGGGCTGTCCGCCCACCCGCCGGCCCATCTCAGGATCGACCGGGCCAGGGTCCTGCTGCTGCTCGGCGACAACGTCACGACCGACCACATCTCCCCCGCGGGCGCCATCCCCGCCCGCAGCGCGGCCGGACAGTGGCTCATCGAGCGCGGGGTCGCCCGCCGCGATCTCAACCAGTACTCCACGCGCCGCAGCAACCACGAGGTCATGCTGCGCGGCGCCTTCACCAACGCCGCCGTCACCAATCTGCTGCTCGACGCCCCCGACGCGCAGCCGGGACCCGGCGGCCATGCGTACACGGCCGACGGCGCCCGCGTCCTGCCCGTCCACCAGGCCGCGCCGACCTACCGGGAGGCGGGCTGCGACCTGGTCGTCGTCGCCGGCCGCAACTACGGGGCCGGCTCCAGCCGGGACTGGGCGGCCAAGGCCCAGGCCCTGCTGGGGGTGCGGGCGGTGATCGCCGAGTCGTACGAACGCATTCACCGCTCCAATCTGATCGGCATGGGCGTCCTGCCGTTCGAGTTCGCCGAGGGCGACGAAGCGTCGCCCCATCCCTTCACCGGCGAACAGGAGCTGTCCTTCGAAGGGCTCGACACCCTGACCGTCGGCACCAACCGTGTCACCCTCCATCTGCGCGGCCCGGAAGGCCCGGAAGCCGACCATGCCACCGTGGAGCTACGGCTGCGGATCTTCTCCGGCCAGGAGCTGGACTACCTCCGGCACGGCGGCATCCTGCCGTACGTGGTCCGCCGCGCCCTCTCCACGTCGTGAACGTCATGAGCGGTACGAGCGGTACGAGCGACACGAACAGTACGAGCCTCATCCGCGGGGAGAGAATGCCGTCACCCTCACCCATACATCAACCGGTTAACCGGTTTCAGAGCCCACTGGGAGGACCCGCTGCTCCCTACACCTTCATCGCCGCCCGCCGAGCCGAGCGCGCAGCCGACGGGTCGCCGAGTCCATATGGGCGTGCATGGCCGCCCGCGCCGCACGCGGGTTCTTGGCCCGTACGGCCTCCAGTACGGCGTCGTGCTCGCCGAGCCGCCCCTCCCCCGGCTTACGGATGTTCTGCCGGATCCACACCGCCACCAGCGCCTCCAGCCGGGCCTGGAGGCCGGCCAGGGCGCTGTTGTGCGAGGCCTGGGCCAGCGCCCGGTGGAAGGCGAGATCGGCCTCCAGATAGCGCTCGGGGTCGTCGTGTTCCGCCGCCATCTTGGCCAGATGGGCCTCCAGGGCGGTGACGTCGTTGTCCGTCCTGCGCAGGGCGGCCAGTTCCGCGAGGTCGACCTCCACGCACGCACGCGCCTCCAGGAGCTCGTCCATGGTGTGGTCGCCCAGCATCAGCCCCCACTCCAGGACCTGCGGCAACAGGTCCGAGGTGGCGCCGCGCAGATAGGTGCCGTCGCCCTGCCGGATCTCCAGGAGCCCGAGCAGCGACAGGGACTTGAGTGCTTCGCGCACGGCCGAGCGGCCCACGCCGAAGGTCTCCGCGAGCTCCCGCTCGGGCGGCAGCCGGTCACCGGCCCTGAGCTGGCCCGACACCAGCAGATGATCCAGCAGGCGGCGCGCCACCTCCACCGCGGGAGCCTGCGGCTCCTCCCGTTCGATCCGTGCCAGCCCGGCCATGCCCGCAGCCTCCCCAATCCGGTGGTCCCCCGGCGCGGCAGGACTGTCGCGCACGATCGACACCGTAACCCTCCGCGACACCGAAACCGACACCGATGCCGTACGCCCGGGGTCGCACGTCCGCCGCCCGGAAATCTCGGCACGACCTCCGGTCGATCCCCCGTCGAGCTCCGTCGAGCTCCGTCGACAGGAACCAACCTAGCGCAAATGGTTGACAGGTAGACCGGTTGCGGTCATCGTCTTCGAAAACCAACGGGAGCAGCGCCGACACCCTCACACCGGCGGATTCAGCCGCCGGGTTCGGTGCTCTCGACGCAGCTGACAGCGCCGTCGCGCCCATACGAGAAGAGCCCCCATGTTTTCCACCCGTTTCGGCCGCGTAGCCGCAGCGGAACCCGATCGCAGGCCGTCGCGCCGCGGCGTTCTGCGCGGCACCGCCGCCGCCTGCGCCCTCGCCGTCACCGGCAGCGCGCTCAGCGGCTGTACCACCACGGACGCGAACGCCGCCGCGCAGCCGAACCCCGGCTACTACCCCGCCTCGTACAAGAAGATCGTCGACGCCTCGCGCCGCGAGAAGAAGCTCCTGATCTACTCGAACACCTCGCAGACCGCCTGGCAGCCGATCTTCGACGCCTTTACGGACCACTACCCGTGGCTGGCGGACATCCGGGCCACCAACCTCGGCAGCTCCGCCGTCTACGAGCGGTACTACAGCGAGGCCGCCACCGGTGGCTCCCCCGCCGACCTGCTGGTCTCCAACGGCGGCCCCCTCTGGGGGGACTACGCCAAGCGCGAACTGGCCGCCGACTACACCTCGCCGGAGAAGGGCCACCTGCCGGACTGCGCCGAGATGATGTCCGGCGTCTGGGTGTTCTCCACCGACCCCGTGGTCGTCCTGTACAACCGCAAGACCCTCGACGCGTCCCAGTACCCCAAGGGCCTCGTCTCCCTGGCGGACATCGCCGAGGCCAAGCCGTCCCGCTTCCGCGGCAAATTCGGCGTGTACGACCCCAGTAACGCCTACGGCTACTCCACCAACCAGGGCTACACCAGCACGGTCGCGGGCGGCTGGGAGACCTTCGCGCGCATCCTGCCCTTCGCCCGGGCGGACCACTCGTCGGGCACGCTCGTGGAGAAGGTCGTCTCGGGCGAGTACGACGCCTCGTTCAACCTCAGCGGCGGTGTGGCCGTACCGGCCGCCGAGGGCAGCGGCGGCCTGCTCGGCTGGTCGTACTGCGCCGAGGGGACCGTCGTCGTCCCCCGTGCGGCGTCGATCGTCAAAACGGCGCCGCACGCAGGCGCCGCGCGCCTCTTCGTCGACTTCCTGCTCTCCGCCGAGGGCCAGGCCGCGGTCGCCAAGGGCGGTCTGACGCCGTACCGGGAGGGCGTGGCGCAGGACGACACCGACAGCCTCCAGGACATCCGGCGCAAGCTCGGCTCCGACCGCGTGCACCTCTACCGCTACACCGAGGTGCCGGAGGAGACACAGGACAAGTACCTCGCGCGCTGGGAGAAGGCCATGGGCTGACCTGCCCGCCCGTCACCGCCCCCCTTCGCCGCCGTCATCGCCCGCACTGCCGCCGTCATCGCCCGCACTGCCGCCGTCATCGCCGGCACTGCAGGGCAGCACCGGCATCGTCATCCTCGTACGGAGTCGCCATGGCCACTCAGACACCCCCGGCGCCCACCCCGCCACGCACCCTGCGGGCGGGCGAGCTGGGCACACCGCACTACCGGCGCCTGTTCGGCGCCGGCCGTGAAGTCACCATCCACTGGCTGACGTTCCTCGTCACCGCCGCGCTCGTGCTCGCCCCGGTCCTCCCGATCCTCTACCAGTCGGTCCGCAACCAGCCGCTGTACGCCGCGGGCGGGGCCTTCACCCTGTCGAACTACGTCCACCTCTTCACCGAGGCGGAGTTCGGCACGATCATCCTCAACACCCTGCTCTTCGCCGTGCTGACCACCGTGTTCGCCCTCGCGATAGCCATCCCGATGGCGATCCTGCTGGAGCGGACGAAGTTCCCCGCGGCCCGGCTGATCGGTCAGGTGCTGCGCTGGCCGATCTACATCTCCCCGCTCGTCCTGGCCTTCGGCTGGATCGTGGTCTACGGCCCGGCCGGGTTTCTGACGACCGCGCTGCGCCAGGGCGTGGGCTGGGTGCCGTGGAACCTCTACTCGCTGCCCGGTATGGCCTTCGTCGAGGCCGTCGCCCAGGTCCCCGTCGCGTATCTCTTCTGCGCCAACGCCCTCGCGGCGTCGGACACCTCGCTGGAGAACGCGGCCCGCACCGTGGGCGCGGGGCCGATGCGCATCCTGCGGTCCATCGTCGTCCCCATGCTGCGGCCGCCGGTGCTCTACGCCGGACTGCTCATCTTCGGCACGGCGGTCGAGACCCTTTCCATCCCGCTGATCCTCGGCCAACCGTCGGAGATCACCCTCTTCTCCAGCTTCCTCTACGAGCAGGGCATCGACGCCGTCAGTCCGGACTACGGGCTCCTCGGCGCGGCCTCCACCTTCATGCTGGTGACCACCGTGGGCCTGGTCGTGGTGCAGGCGCGGCTGCTCAAGCACGCCCAGCGGTTCGTATCGGTGCGCGGCAAGGCGACCCGTTCGAACGTTCTGGACATCGGCGGCTGGAAGTGGGCGGGCTTCGCCTTCGTGGGGGTGTACATCGTCTTCGGCGCCCTGCTGCCGATGATCGCGCTGGTCATGCGCGCGTTCACCTCACTGCTCACCCCGCTGGTGAACCCGCTGAACCTGCTGACCCTCGACAACTTCCGGCTGATCTTCTCCTACGCGCCCTACACCGAGTCGATCACCAACAGCATCACCGTGGCCTTCATCGGCGCGGTCGCCGTGACGGTGTTCGGCACCATCGTGGTCCTGGTGTCCCGCCGCTCCGACTTCCGGCTGGCCCGGCTGCTGGAGACCACCGCGCAGTCCCCGCACGCGGTGCCGGGGCTCATCATCGGCATCGGCTTCTTCTGGGCCTTCGCCTGGATGCCCGGCGGGGACGCGATCCGCGGCACGCTGCTCGCGCTGGTCATCGCCTTCGGGGTACGGGCCCTGCCGTCGGCGTACGGGGCCATCTCACCGGCGACCATGCAGTTGGGCAGCGAGCTCGACAACGCCGCCCGGGTCGCCGGAGCCGACTGGTGGCGCACCGTCTCCCGGATCCTGCTGCGCCTGCTGGTGCCCGCGATGCTCGCCTCCTTCCTGCTCATCTGGACCCAGATGATCCGCGAGTACGCGCCCGCCATGTTCCTCGCGGGGGCCGAGTCCCAGGTCATCGGCACCACCGCCATCGATCTGTGGACCCAGGGCGAGACCGGCTCCGTCGCCGCGCTCGCCACCCTGCAGATCGCCGTCACCGCCGTCGTCGCCGGCCTGGCCGGACTCCTGCTGAAGGGCAAGAAGGAGAAGAGCAATGCCTGAGCTGGTCGTCGAGAATCTCAAGAAGTCCTTCGCCGGCAACTCCGTGCTGGAGGACATCAACTTCACCGTCGCCGACGGCGAGTTCTTCACCCTGCTGGGCCCGTCGGGCTGCGGCAAGTCCACCACCCTCGCCTGTGTGGCGGGCCTGGAACACCCCGACTCCGGCACCATACGCGTCGGTGACCGCGTGTTCTTCGACGGCGATCCGCGCTCCGCGGTGCCGCCGGAGGGCCGCAACCTGGGGCTGGTTTTCCAGTCGTACGCACTGTGGCCGCATATGACCATCGCCGACAACCTCGCCCTGCCGCTGAAGCTGCGCAAGGTCTCCAAGGCCGAACAGAAGCGCCTGATCAACGATGCGCTCGACAAGGTCGACATGCTGCATCTGCGCGACCGCTATCCGCATCAGCTCTCCGGCGGCCAGCAGCAGCGCGTCGCCCTCGCCCGCGGCATCGTCTACGCCCCGGGGGTGCTGCTGCTGGATGAGCCGCTGTCCAACCTGGACGCCAAGATGCGTGACCAGGCCCGTGTCTGGCTCAAGTCCCTGCAGCGCGAGGTCGGCATCACCACGGTGTATGTCACCCACGACCAGATCGAGGCCATGTCCCTGTCCGACCGAATCGCCGTGTTCATGCACGGCCGGCTCCAGCAGGTGGGCACCCCGACCGAGATCTACGAGACCCCGGCCACCCCGGAGGTCGCGGGCTTCATCGGCCGGTGCAATCTGCTGGAGGGCCGGATCGACGGGGCTCCGGCTGAGGGGAAGACGGTCCGGGTCGAACTCGGCACGACCGGCCGCCACTTGGAGGTCGTGCGGACGCAGGGCGTCAAGGAGGGCCAGAGCGCGACGGTGGGCCTGCGCTCCGAACGCATCACGCTCGCCGAGCGGGCGGATGTGGCCGGGGACGGCGTCAACGTGCTCCGGGCGGAGATCAGGCAGTGTTCCTACACGGGCGCCCGCTTCGAGTACCAACTCGCCGTCGGCGACCTCGACATCCACGCCGAGAGCTCCATCCGCCACGAGGGACACGAGATCAATCTGCTCATCCGGCCCGAGGACTGCCTCCTCTATCCGGTGGCGGGCTGATCCGCGTCTGGTCGCCTGAATGGGGGCCGGATGCGGTGTCCGGCCCCCATTGACCAACCGGTTAACCGGATTGGCCCATAGGTCATAGAATTCAGCCATCACGTCATGACAGAAGTGAGGAATTCCATGGCCGAACTCGCCAGGATCACGGTCGAGCCGCGGGAGCCGCTGGCCGCCGAGGTGTCCCGCCGCCTGATCGAGTATCTGATGTCAGGCGAGGTGCAGCCCGGCGACCGCATCCCCTCCGAGCGGCAGCTCACCGAGATGCTGGGGGTGAACCGGCCCACCGTGCGCGAGGCGATCAAGTCGCTGGGCTTCCTCGGCCTGCTGGAGATCCGCCAGTCCAGCGGGACGTACTTCCGGGGCACCGACTCCGCCGTGCTCTACCGCCTGTTCGAACTGGGCCTGGTGCTCGGCGAGCGGGGCGCCCGGGACATGGTGCGGGCCCGCGCGGAGCTCGAGGTCGTCGTGGCGGGCCTGGCCGCACAGGCCCGCGACGAGGCGGGTGTCGAGCTGCTGCGCGCCCGGCTGGCCGCCATGCGGGAGTGTCCGGACGAGGCGTTCCCCGAGGCGGACACGGCCTTCCACGCGGCGCTGGCGGAGCTGGCCGGCAACACGGTGCTGCGGGACATGCTCAAGGGCATGCGGGCGATGATCCAGCGCGGCTGGGTGCAGCGTACCGGCGCCGTACGGTCCCGGGAGGTGGCCTACGCCGACCACGTGCCCATCTTCGAAGCGGTCGAGAAGGGCGACGCCGAGGCCGCCCGCGCGGCGATGGCCCGGCACATGGACGGGGCGTCCCAGCGGCTGATGGAAGCCCTCGAACAGCGCCAGGCATAGCGGGTTCAGGGGCCGCCGGACACGTTCCAGCGGCCCTCGGCATTCCCATAAGGACAACCGGTTGACCGGTTGACCAGATACTTCTAGAGTGGCGGCACGGGGCCCTTCCCGGTCCCCGTCTACCGGAAGAGGTAAGAACCCCGGTGATCGAATCCCATCCTCTGGTCGCCATGATCCATGCCGTACCGACCGGAGCCCGTATCGCCCAGCAGGCCTTCGCGCGAGAGTTCCCCCAGGCCACGGTGTGGAACGTGCTGGACGACCGGCTTCTCGACGACGCCCGCGACGCCGGCGGGCTCACCGAAGCGCTGCGCCGGCGCATGCTCCGGCTGATCGGGCACACCATGGACGGCGGCGCCCACGGCCTGCTGCTGACCTGCTCTTCCTACGGGGAAGTGGTGGACACCGCCCGCGCGCTGTGGGACGTGCCCGTCCTCAAGTCCGACGAGGCCCTGTTCAAGGCCGCCCTGGCCGGCCCGTTCAGGCGCATCGCCGTCGTCGCCTCCACCCCACCGGCCGTTCCGGCGGCCGTGGCCCAGCTCGAAGCGCTCATCCCGACGGTGCGGCGCGACCGGCCGGTCGACATCGTGACCGCGCTGAGCGAGGCCGCGGCCGACGCGGACACGCCGGAGGCGACCGCCCGCCATCTCGCCGATGCCCTGACGGCCGCCGGCGCCGCCGACGCCGACGCGGTGCTGCTGGCCCAGTACTCCCTGGCCCCGGCCCGGGACGCGCTGGCCGAGCTGCTGGAGGTCCCCGTACTCGACGGTGCCGGCGCCGCCGCCCGGGAACTGCGCGGACTGCTCATCCCCGATACGGGGCAGCCCGCCCCCGCCGCGGCGGGGGCGCCATGATCGCGCCCCTGCCCTGGCCGCTGGCCTACCCGGTCGCCGGCGACGACTGCCGTACGCCCGTGTCGCTCGGCTTCGACGCACCGTTCGCCGAAGCCGTCCGGCAGCTGGCCGAACTCGGTTACGACGGCGTCGAAGTCCAGGTCCGTGAGACCAGTGCGCACGACGCCGATGCCATGCGCCGAACCGCCGAGCGCAGCGGGCTGAGGATTCTCGGTGTCGCCACCGGTCCCATCGCCGCGCAGGACCTTCTGACGCTGACCGACCCCTCGCCGGACGTACGCCGCCACGCACTCGACCGGCTGCTGGGCGCGGCCCGCCTCGCCGGGGCCCTCGGTGTTCCGCTCACCCTCGGCCAGGCCCGGGGCACCTTTCTGCCGGGTCTTGAGGATGTGCAGCGGGCCTGGGCCGAACGCACCGTGCGGCAGCTGGCGTACGAAGCGGCCGCCCGCGGCAGCCGACTGCTGCTCGAACCGCAGTCACGTACCAACACCTCCCTGTGGCACGCCCCCGACCAGGCCCGCGCCGCCATTGCCACGTTCGGCGCACCGGCCGGTCTGGTGCTGGACACCCATCACCTCGAGGCCGAGGGCGTCGATGCCGTCCAGGCCGTCGCCGACCACGCCCCGCTGACCGGCTGTGTGCAGTTCGCGGCGCCGGGCAGCACACGGGGTCCGCTGACCGTCGGCGACCACCGGCTGCCCGCCCTGCTGCGCGCCCTGCGCGAGGGCGGCTTCGCCGGGTGGCTGACTCCGGAACACACCCAGGGCGGCGACAGCTTCAAGGCCGCCGCCCGGTCCCGGGCGGCCCTCGCCGAGGCCGCTGGCGCCCTGACCCCGCACCAACCATTTTCCAGAGAGGAACCCGCACCATGAGCAGCACCACCTACCGCCTCGGCGTCCTGGAGGGCGACGGTATCGGCCCCGAGATCGTCCCTTCCTCCGTCGAGATCGCCGCTGCCGCTGCCCAGGTCGCCGGCGTCTCCGTCGACTGGGTGCCCCTGCCGCTGGGCGCCACCGCGATCGAGTCGCACGGCACCCCCGTTCCCGATGAGACCAGGGAGGCCCTGGCCGGTCTGGACGGCTGGTACCTCGGCCCGCACGACTCCGTCAGCTACCCCGAGCCGCACAAGTCCGCTCTCAACCCCTCGGGCACCCTGCGCAAGCACTTCAAGCTGTTCGCCAATATCCGCCCCGCGAAGAGCTTCCCCGGCGCGAAGGCCGTCTGCGACAGCGCCGACCTGGTCATCGTCCGAGAGAACACCGAAGGCTTCTACGCCGACCGCAACACCTTCGCGGGCACGGGTGAGTTCATGCCCACCCCCGATACGGCGATCATGATGGGCATCGTCACCCGCGCGGCCACCGAGCGCGTGGCCCGCGTCGCCTTCGACCTGGCCCGTTCGCGCCGTCAGAAGCTCACCATCGTCCACAAGGCCAACGTCCTCAAGCTCACCACCGGCCTGTTCCGCACCGTGTGCCAGGAAGTCGCCCAGGACTACCCGGACGTCGCGGTGGACGACTTCCACATCGACGCCATGACCGTGCATCTGGTGCGCCGGGCCCAGGACTTCGATGTCATCGTCACCGAGAACATGTTCGGCGACATCCTCTCCGACCTGGCCGGCGAGATCTCCGGCTCGCTGGGCACCGCCCCGTCCATCAACGCCTCCGCCACCACCGCCATGGCCCAGGCGTCCCACGGCTCCGCCCCCGACATCGCCGGGCGGAACATCGCCAACCCGGTCGCCATGATCCTCTCCGGCGCGATGCTGTTCGAGTGGCTGGCCGCCAAGCACGGCGACGAGGCGCTGGCCACGACAGCGAAGCTGATCGAGGCGGGTGTGGCCGACGCCATCGCCGCCGGTATCTCCACCCGTGACCTCGGGGGCACCGCCTCCACCACCGAGTTCACCGCCGCCGTCATCAAGGCCGTCACCGCCGCCGGCCGGCACTGACCCACCCGCTCCGGGGCGGGCCCGCGCCGCCCGCCCCGGCCCCCATGCGCCACCAGCGCTCCATCAGCACGTCCGAGGAGAGACCACGACCATGACCCTGCGCATCGGCTGCGTAGCCGACGATTTCACCGGCGGCACCGACGTCGCCGCCGCCTTCCGGCGGGCCGGCCTGCGCACCGCTCTGGTCTTCGGCGTCCCGGGCGTCACCACCGCGCTGCCCGCCGACTGCGACGCCGCCGTCGTCGCGCTCAAGTCCCGCTCCGTCCCCGCCGACGAGGCTGTCGTCGGCTCCATCACCGCCCAGCGCTGGCTGTGGGCCATGGGCGCGGCACAGATCTACTTCAAGTACTGCTCCACCTTCGACTCCACCGCCCAGGGCAACATCGGCCCGGTCACCGACGCCCTCATGCACACCGGCCGAGCCGGTGCCACCCTGCACTGCCCGGCCTTCCCGCTGGGTGGCCGGACGGTCTACCAGGGGCACCTCTTCGTCCATGACCAACTGCTGTCCGACTCGCCGCTGCGCCACCACCCGCTCAACCCCATGACGGACTCCGCCCTGGTGCGCCTGCTGTCCGCGCAGACCCCGCACCCCGTCGCCCTGATCGACTGGCCGACCGTACGCCGCGGGGTCGACGCTGTCCGCGACGCGCTCACCGCGCATCAGCAGGCCGGTGCCCGGCACATCGTCGCCGACGCCCTCACCGACGACGACCTCGCCGTCCTCGGCGCCGCCGCCCTCGAACTCCCCGTCGTCGCGGGCGCCGCCGGGCTGGCCGAAGGACTCGGCCGCGCCTACCCGGCCACCGGCCCCGCCACCAGCGCCCCCGTGCCGTACCAGGGCCGCGCCGCGGTGCTGGCAGGCAGCTGCTCCGCCCGCACCCTGGAGCAGATCGCCCGGTTCCGCGCCGCCGGTCTGCCCTCCCGCCACCTGGACGTCCTGGCCGCTGCGGCGGGCCGCGACATCACGGGCGAAGCCCTCGACTGGTACGACGCCCAGGACCCCGAGCCGCCCGTTCTGATCCACGCCTCCGCCTCCCCCGAAGAACTCGCCGCCGTCCAGGCCGAGTTGGGCGTCGCCGAAGCCGCCGCCCAGGCCGAGGAACTGCTCGGCACGCTCGCCGCCCACCTCGTCGAACGCGGCGTACGACGCCTTCTGGTCGCGGGCGGGGAGACCTCCGGCGCCGTCACCACCGCCCTGGGCATCCGCGCGGTGCTGGTCGGCGAGGAAGCCGATCCCGGAGTGCCGTGGACGTACGCGGAGACCGAGGCCGGCGAGCTGGCCCTCATGCTCAAGTCCGGCAACTTCGGCGCCCCGGACCTGTTCACCCGCGCCCTCGGCGCCACTGGCAAGGAGCAGACATGACCGCCCACACCGCCCACACCGCCCACACCGCCTACACCGCCTACACCGCCTACACCGCCTACACCGCCTACACCGATGAGAAGGCCGCCCGCGCGCTGGTCGTACGCACCGCCCGGTCGCTGTTCACCCGCGGTCTGACCCACGGCTCGACCGGCAATCTGTCCGTCCGTCTCGCCGACGGCAGCCTTCTGCTCACCCCCACCGGGTCCAGCCTCGGCACCGTCGAAGCGGCCGAGCTGTCCCGCACCGACCTCACCGGCCGGCACCTCGACGGGCCCCGGCCGACCAAGGAGGCGTTTCTGCACGCCGCCTTCTACCGGGCCCGCCCCGCCGCCCACGCGGTGGTTCATCTGCACTCCACCCACGCCACCGCGGTCTCCTGCCTCGCCGACGTCGACCCCGCCGCCGCGCTGCCCCCGCTGACCGCGTACTACGCCATGCGCGTGGGCACCCTGCCGTTGCTCCCCTACCACGCCCCCGGCGACAGCAGCCTGGAACCGCTCGCCGAGCGGACGGCCCGCGGCCACCATGCTCTCCTCCTGGCCAACCACGGACCCGTCGTCGCCGAAGCCACCCTGGAGAAGGCCGCCGACGCGATCGAGGAGCTTGAGCAGACCGCCAAGCTCCACCTTCTCCTCCGGGGACACGCCACCCGCCCCCTCACCCCCGAGCAGGCCGCCGCGCTCGCGCCCGCCTCATCCTGACGTCGCGAGCAGCCCGTTGACCACCAAGCCGGCCAGCATGTCCGCCATGGCATCCATCTGGTGCGGCGAGGTGGCTTCGGGCCTGCCCAGGCGCCGCGCCAAAGGCACCTCCACCATTCCGGAGATCGGGCCGATGATGGCGAAGAACAGCACATGCATCGGGAGGGGCGCCATCCGCCCGGCGGCCACCAGCCGTTCGATGCTGGGCACCAGGGTCTGCAGCGTCGGCTCGATGAAATTCTCGTAGAGATAGTCCAACCGCTCCGAGTCCTGGGTGACTTCCTCGACGAAGAGCCGCGCCATCAGCGGTGTGTCCGCCGCCGTCCGGTAGAAGCCGCTGACGATGAGCCGCAACCGCTCGGCATCGTCGACCGAGGGGTCCACCTCCGGCAGCCGCGCCAGCTGCGCGCCCAGCGCCGAGTCCACCACCGCGCGCCAGAACGCCGCTTTGGATCCGTACCGGTCGTTGATGAAGTTATGGCTGACGCCCAGCCGGCGGGCCAGCTCACGCGCGGAAGCGCGGTCGTAACCCAGCTCCGCGAAGGCTTCAAGACCGCGGAGCAGAATGCTCTCCTCCTCCGGCACCGCGGGAGTGTCCGCGCCGGGGCGCCCCGGCCGTCGCGCGGACTCGGCCCTTGCTCCCACCTTTACCTCCATGACTGCTCGCCGGCCCCCATGCCCGGTGGCCGGCGCCTGTGTGGTCTGTGCTCCGCAATTTTAGAGCCCACGAACAACGTTATTTGACACCTGTCAGATTCTCTATAACCTGACAGGTGTCAGAAGGATCTCCGGCACAGGGAGATCGTCGTGACCGACCTCAAAGGCGCCCCCATGGCAACTCAGTCACTCCCGCCACGCCCCGCGCGGCGTGCCGTGATCGTCGGCTCCGGCATATCCGGACTCGCCGCGGCCCTGACCCTGCACCGGGCCGGCTGGCGGCCCCTGATCGTCGAACGCGCGCCCCGGCGCCGTACCGGCGGCTACTTCGTCCGCTTCTTCGGCCCCGGCTACGCCGCCGCCGAACGCCTGGGCATCCTGGACACGCTCCCCCAGCGCACCCTCCCCGACGGGCGCATGTACGAGATCGCCCGCAGCGGCCGCGTCACCCCCGGTATCACCTATCCGAGCCATGCCGACGGCACCCCGCTGCGGATCCTGCTCCGCAGCGACCTGGAACGGGTCCTGTACGACGAGGTCCACGACCTGGTCGAGATCCGCTACGGGGTCGGGCCCGCCGCCATCACCCAGGACCGCCACCAGGTGACCGTCACCCTGACCGACGGTTCGGTGGAGACCGCGGACCTGCTCATCGGCGCCGACGGCATCCACTCCACCGTCCGCTCCCTGGTCTTCGGCCCGGAAGACCTCTACCGCAAGGACTTCGACCACGCCGTGGCCGCCTGCGTCATCGACGGCGAGCTGCCCGGCGTACGCGACGGCGACACCCTGGTCGCCACCGCCCCCGGCCGCTCGGCCTGGATCAACACCTACGTCGACCATCCCCCGGTCGCCTTCATGCTCTACCGCACGCCCTGGCCCGCCGCTGAGGTCCGCAGAAATCCCGCCGAGGCGCTGCGCGAGGCGTTCGGCGACTTCGGCGGTGCCATCGTGCCGGCCGTGCTGGACGCGCTGGACCGCTCCGAGTCCGTGCTCTTCGACCAGGTCAGCCAGATCCACATCAACCGCTGGAGCCAGGGCCGGGTGGTCCTGCTCGGCGACTCCGCCTGGTGCATGACCCTCTACTCAGGACAGGGCTCCGGGATGGGCATCGCAGGCGCCGAGCTGCTGGGCCGGCTGCTCGGCGAACACGGTGAAATCCCCGCCATCCCCGCCACCCTCGGCGCCTGGGAGCAGCAGCTGCGCCCGCTGACCACCCGCTACCAGAAGCAGGCGCTGTTCATGCAGCACATGTTCATGCCCGTCAACCGGTTCGGACACCTCGCCCGCCGTACCGCCATCCGCGCGATCTCCAGCCCGGTCGGCGTCAAGATCGCCAAGGCCGTCATGCGCTGACGTCGCCCCGACGCCCGACGTCGACGAGCACACCCTTCACTTCCCCCTGTCCCACCACCCCTCCACCGGAGTTTCGTCATGCCTCGAACCCAGGCCGAAGCGCCGCCTGCCGGCGCGGCCGTCACACCCCTCCCGTCCGCCGACGCATGGCCCCGCCATCGCTGGTGGATCCTCGCCGTCATCGGCGTGGCCCAGCTCATGGTCGTCCTGGACGCCACCATCGTGAACATCGCCCTGCCGTCGGCCCAGAAGGACCTGGGCTTCTCCGACGGCGACCGGCAGTGGATCGTCACCGCGTACGCCCTCGCCTTCGGCAGTCTGCTGCTGCTCGGCGGCCGTATCGCCGATCTCTTCGGCCGCAAGATGACCTTCCTCGTCGGCCTGGTCGGCTTCGCCGGCGCCTCCGCCTTCGGCGGCGCCGCCACCAGCTTCCAGATGCTCGTAGCCGCCCGCGCCCTCCAGGGCGTGTTCGGCGCGCTGCTCGCCCCGGCGGCCCTCTCCCTGCTCACCGTCACCTTCACCGACGCCAGGGAACGCGCCAAGGCCTTCGGCGTGTACGGCGCCATCGCCGGTTCCGGCGGCGCCATCGGTCTGCTCCTGGGCGGTGTGCTGACCGAACACCTCGACTGGCGCTGGACCCTCTACGTCAACCTCGCCTTCGCCGTCGTCGCCGTCATCGGCGGTGCGGTCCTGTTGCAACGCTCCACCCGCGACACCAGCGTCACCATCGACATCCCCGGCGCCGTCCTCGTCGGCGGCGGTCTGTTCTGCCTGGTCTACGGCTTCTCCAACGCCGAGAGCCACGACTGGGACTCGCCCGCCACCTTCGGTTTCCTGGTCGCCGGAGCCGTTCTGCTCGCCGCCTTCACCTGGTGGCAGACCCGCTCCCCGCACCCCCTGCTGCCGCTGCGCATCCTGCTCGACCGCAACCGCGGCGCCTCCTTCGTCTCCGTCCTGATCAGCGGCGCCGGGATGTTCGGGGTCTTCCTCTTCCTCACCTACTACCTGCAGCAGAGCCTCGGCTACACCCCCATCAGGACCGGCCTGGCCTTCCTGCCCATGGTGGCCGCGCTCATGCTCACCTCGACCCTCGCCACCACCACGCTCATCCCGCGCCTTGGCCCCAAGCCCGTGGTGCCCCTCGGCATGGGGCTGGCCGCCGCGGGCATGGCCTGGCTGACCGCCCTCGACCTGGACAGCGGCTACGCGGCCGACATCCTGCCCCCGCTGGTCGTGGCCGGCCTCGGCCTCGGCCTGGTGATGGCCCCCGCGATGAGCCTGGCCACCTCCGGGGTGGCCGCCGAGGACTCCGGCGTCGCCTCGGCCGCCGTCAACACCATGCAGCAGGTCGGCGGCTCGCTCGGCACCGCCCTGCTCAACACCCTGTCCACCAGCGCCGTCACCAGCTATCTGGACGGCAGGAACCCCAAGGACCCCGCCGTCCTCGCCCACGCCGGTCTGGAGGGCTACTCCACGGCCTACTGGTGGTCGGCCGTCTTCTTCGCCGCCGGTGTGATCGTCAGCGCCCTCCTCTACCGACGCGGCGCACCCGCTCAGGACGCCGACGCGGCACCCGTCGTACACATGTGAGGCCCGCGGCCGAGCCCGAGGTGTCGGTGAGACGCCGCTGCGCCCACATGACGACGTGTCCCAGGCCGGAGAGCGCGAAGGCGATCACGAGGTCGGTGGGTGGCAGCGGTTCGGTGCCCAACAGGGCGCGCAGAGGCGGCAGATAGACGCCCGCCACCTGGAGGGCCAGCGCCGTGGCCACGGCGACCAGCAGAAACGGATTGGTGAGGGTGCCCGGGCGGGCGCGGGAGCCCAGGGCGACGCCCAGTTGGGTGGCGCCGAGCACCAGGAACATCAGGGACTGCCAGGGGCGGTCGGTCTCCAGCGCCCACACCCCGGTCACCAGGGTGACGCCGCCGACGAAGGCCCCCATGGCGAGGATCCGGGGCCAGAGCCCCGCGCCCAGCACGCTCTCCTCGGGGGGCCTCGGCGGGTGGCTCATCACGCCCGGGGCCACGGGTTCCGCTCCGAGAGCCACGCCGGGGAGACCGTGGGTGAGCAGGTTGATCCACAGAATCTGCGCGGGGAGCAGGGGCAGGGGCATACCGAAGAAGGGGCCGAGGAGCATGACCAGGATTTCCGCGGTGCCTCCGGAGAGGGCATAGAGCAGAAACCGGCGCACGTTGGCGTAGACGCGGCGGCCCTCCTCGACGGCGGCGACGACGGTGGCCAGGTTGTCGTCGGCGAGCACGAGGTCGGCCGCCTGGCGGGCCACTTCGGTGCCACGCTGTCCCATGGCCACGCCGATGTCAGCCCGGCGCAGGGCCGGACCGTCGTTGACGCCGTCGCCGGTCATCGCCACCACCTGGCCCGCGGTGCGCCACGCCTGGACGATGTCCAGCTTCTGCTCGGGCGTGGTGCGGGCGTAGACGCGCAGGGCGGTGAGCTCGCCGGCGGTGCCCTGGCGGATGCGCTCGCCCGTGGTGACTTCGTCCGCCCGGGCCACGATGCCAGAACGCGCCGCCACCGCGCGTGCGGTGAGGGGGTGGTCGCCGGTGATGAGGACGGGGGTGATGCCGGCGCGTTCGCAGGCGGCGACGGTCGTCCGGGAGGTGTCGCGGGGCGGGTCGAGGATGCCGACGAGCCCGAGCAGCGACAGGCCGGTCTCCCAGGTGTCGGGGCCTTGGGGCTGTGGTCCCTGGGGCTGTGGTTCCTGGTGGTCACGTGAGGCGACGGCGAGGACCCGGTATCCGCCGCGGGCCAGTTCCTCGGCCCGGGCGGCGGCCTGGGAGAGCAGGTCCGGGGTGTCGGTGAGGACCGTGGGGCGGAGGACGGCCTCGGGCGCTCCCTTGCAGACGATGCGCAGCCCACCGCCCGGTGTGCGGTGCACGGTCGTCATGCGCTTGCGCGCGCTCTCGAACGGGATCTCGGCAACGCGTGGCAGTTCGTCCTCCAGCACGCTCCGGTCCAGGCCCAGTCGCGCTCCGGCCGTCAGCAGGGCGGCCTCGGTGGGGTCGCCCATCGCGCGCCACGGTGTGTCGTCGTCCGGCGGGGGTTGGAGCGCGGCGTCGTTGCACAGCATCGTGGCGTGCAGCAGAGCGGCCAGGTCGGGGGCATCGCTCGCGGTCACCGTCCGGCCGTCGCGGGTGACACGGCCCTCCGGGGCGTAGCCGGTGCCGGTGACCGTGGCCTCGCCCTGTGGCGTCCACAGTTTTTCGGCGGCCATCCGGCCTTCGGTCAGGGTGCCGGTCTTGTCGGTGGCGAGCACCGTGACCGACCCCAGGGTCTCCACCGCGGGCAGTCGGCGGACGATGGCGTGCCGGTCCGCCATCCGCCGGGCCCCCAGCGCGAGGGCGAGGGTGATCACGGCGGGCAGGGACTCGGGTACGGCCGCGACGGCGAGGCTGATCGCGGCCACGACCATCAGCTCCACCGGCTGTCCGCGGGCCAGTCCCAGGGCGAGCACCACCGCGCACAGCGCGACGGTGACGGCCGCCAGCATCCGGCCGAACCGGGCCAGTCGGCGCTGCAGCGGGGTCAGGCCGGGCGCGGTTCCCATCAGGGCGGCGATCCGGCCGAGCGCGCTGTGCGCCCCGGTGCCGGTGATCTGGACACGTCCGCGGCCGCGGACGACGACCGTGCCCGCCGCCACGGTGTCCGCCGACACGGTGCCGGGCGCTCCGTCCCCATCCACCGTCTTGCCCGCGGTCTTCTCCACCGGGACGGATTCGCCGGTCAGCGCCGACTCGTCGACCAGGAGCAGAGCCGCGTCGAGCACCGTGCCGTCCGCCGGCACGATGTCGCCTTCGCCGAGCAGGACCAGGTCCCCGGGCACCACGTCGGCGGCCGGTACGGAACACTCCGCACCGTCGCGTACCACGCGGGCGGCGGGGGCGCTCAACGCGGAGAGGGCAGCCACGGCCCGTTCCGCCCGTACTTCTTGAACAACGCCGACCGCGGTGTTCACCGTGATCACGAGCAGGATCACCGCGGCGTCGGGAAGGTCTCCGGTGGCGAGGGTCAGCACAGCGGCCACGAGCAGCACCACGATCAGCGGATCGCGCAGTTGCTGCAGCACGCGGCGCCACACGGGGGTGCGCCGCTCCTGGGCCACGACGTTGGCCCCGTACTCCCCCAGCCGCCGCGCCGCCTCCTCCCGTGACAACCCCTCCGTGACCCGGGGCCGTCCCATGTGGTCAGTGTCGCACCGGACACACCGCCCCGCCGCCCCGCCGCCGCGTCCCGAGCTGACACCGCGCGGAGGCGGGGGCAGGGTGGAGACATGGCAGCACGCGGGAAGGGCGGTGGATGAGCCGGACACCGCCCGGGTGGACCTGGGCGTACGAGGGCTACGACCCGGCCGAGGAGCGGCTGAGGGAGTCCCTGTGCGCCCTCGGCAACGGCTACTTCGCCACCCGGGGCGCCCTCCCGGAGTGCGGCGCGGATGCCGTGCACAGCCCCGGCACCTATGTGGCCGGGTGTTACAACCGGCTGGAGTCGCGGGTGGCGGGCCGGCGGGTGGAGAACGAGGACCTGGTCAACCTGCCCAACTGGCTGCCGTTGCGTTTCCGGGCCGGTGGCGAGGACACCACCGGCAGCTCCCCGACACCGTGGCTCTCACCGGACACCCACCCCCCGCTCGACCACCGGCTGACCCTCGACCTGCGCACGGGCATCCTGGAGCGCACCACGCGGTACGTCGACGACGCCGGTCGGCAGCTGGCCGTACGGCAGCTGCGCCTCGTCCACATGGGCGACCCTCATCTGGCGGCGCTGCGGACCGAGTTCACGGCGGAGGGCTGGTCGGGGCGGCTGGAGGTGGAGTCGGCGCTGGACGGCGCGGTGGCCAACACCGGCGTCGCCCGGTACCGGCAACTGGCCAACCGGCATCTGACCCATGTGCACACGGGCACCGCGCCCAGCGGTGATGTGGTCTGGCTGCGCTGCCGCACCACCACCTCCGACATCCGCGTCGGCATGGCCGCCCGCACCACCACCGACGGCGACACCGACGCGACCACTCTCCACCGGCAGGAACGCGCCGGCCTCCTGCTGCGGCCGCTCATGGAGCCGGGCCGGACGGTGACCGTCGACAAATGCGTCGCCCTGCACACCTCCCGCGACCCTGCCATCAGCGACCCCCTGCACGCCGCCGTGGACCGGGTGGGCCGTGCGCCGGACTTCGAAGCGCTCGCCGACGCCCACCGTGCGGCGTGGGAGCAGCTGTGGCGGGCGGGCGAGATGGACGTACCCGGTCAGGCGGGGCGGATCCTGCGGCTGCATCTGTTCCATCTGCTGCAGACGCTCTCCCCGCACACCGCGGACCTGGACGTCGGCGTGCCCGCGCGCGGACTGCACGGCGAGGCGTACCGGGGGCATGTGTTCTGGGACGAGCTGTTCGTCCTGCCCTATCTGAACCTGCACCTTCCCGAGGTCTCCCGGGCGCTGCTCGACTACCGCCACCGACGGCTGGAGCGGGCGTGTTTCGCGGCCCGGGACGCCGGGCGGGCGGGCGCGATGTACCCGTGGCAGAGCGGCAGCGACGGCCGTGAGGAGACCCAGCGGCTGCATCTCAATCCGCGCTCGGGGCGCTGGCTGCCCGATCACTCCCGGCTCCAGCACCATGTCGGCTCGGCCATCGCGTACAACGTGTGGCAGTACGGCGAGGCCACCGGCGACGCGGAGTTCATGCACACCAAGGGCGCGGAGATGCTGCTGCAGATCGCCCGGTTCTGGGCCTCCGCGGCCGGCTGGGACGACGCCCGGGGACGGTATCGGATCCTCGGTGTGGTCGGCCCCGACGAGTATCACGACGGCTACCCCGGCGCCTCCCGCCCCGGCATCGACGACAACACGTACACCAACGTCACCGCCGCATGGGTGCTCGCCCGAGCCCTCGATCTGCTGCGCTCCCTGCCCGAGCCGCGCCGCCGGGACCTGTTCGAACGCACCGCGCTCGCCGATACGGAGCTCGACCTCTGGCAGGACGTCTCCCGGAGGCTGCTGGTGCCCTGGCATCGCGGGGTGGTCAGCCAGTTCGACGGCTACGGCGAGCTCGCCGAGTTCGACTGGGACCGCTATCGCGAGCGGTACGGCGACATCCGGCGCCTCGACCGGATCCTGGAGGCCGAAGGAGACACGGTCAACCGCTACCAGGCGTCCAAACAGGCCGATGTGCTGATGCTCGGCTACCTCTTCGCGCCCGCCGAACTGCACCGCATCTTCCGCCGGCTCGGCCACGAGCTGGACGACACCACCTGGCGGCGCACGGTCGACTACTACCTGCGCCGCACCAGCCACGGCTCCACGCTCAGCAGCCTCGTCCACGCCTGGGTGCTGCCCCGGGTGCGGCGGGCGGAGGCGTGGCGCTTCTGCCAGGAGGCGCTGACCGGCGACATCGCCGATCTGCAGGGCGGCACCACCGGGGAGGGCATCCACCTGGGCGCCATGGCCGGCACCCTCGACCTCGTACAGCGCGGCCTGACCGGACTCGAGCCCCGGGACGGGGTGCTGCGGCTGGACCCCGCGCCGCTGCCCGAGCTGTCCCGGTTCGGGCTGTCCATCCGCTACCGGGGCCACTGGGGAGTGCGGCTGCGGCTGAGCGCCGGGCAGTTGCACATCACTGTACCGGCCTCCGACCGCGGACCGATCGATGTGGCCCTGGCCGGCCGTACGGTCTCCGTGCCCCCGGGCGAGACGTGCCTGCTGCCGCTGCCACAAGGAGCGGACGGGTTATCCCTGCACATCCCTGCACGCGGGTCAGCCATGTACGCGCCCTATTCGTGGGGGATCACGGCGACCGGACACCGGGCGTGGTGCACGGCCGACTGCACCACCGGGCCGAGCCGGGGCGCCAGGGCCGCCCGGTGCCTGCGGCGGCCGATCATCAGCAGCCCACTGCCCCCGGCCGCCCGTACGACGGCTTGCGCCGGGCTCTCGAGCCGGACCTCGTCGACCACCTCCACACGAGGAAACTTCTTCCGCCACGGCCGCAGCACCTCGTCCAGCTCCCGCTGCGCCCCCTCGGCGACGTCCCTGGCGATACCGGGGTCCACACCCCACGGGACATGTGCCTGGACAGGCAGACTCCTGCCGTGGACTGCACGCAACGGGACACCACGGGTAAAGGCGGTGACGTAGGCGAATTCCAGCAGGTTGTCCTGAGGGCCGTGCAGACTCAGCCCGACCACCACATCCCGCTCACGGACCCCGGACGTCCGTACCTCCTCCACCCCGCCCGCGCGCACCAGGACCACCGGCCGCTCGGCCCGACCGACCACATAGAGGCTGATGTCACCGAGGAAGAAACTCGCCAAAGGCTCCATGCCCCGCGACCCGAGCACCAGCATCCGGGACCGCGCCGCCGCCTCCAGCAGGGCTGTCTCGGGATCCCGCCCGACCAACTCCTCCTCGATGGGCAGATCCGGGTGGCGCCGGCTGAGCTCCATGCGCGCGTCGTGCACGATCCGCTTGGCCCAGTAGTTCTGGTCATCCGCCGAGGGACTCTCGGGCGTGGGCGGGGACAGCAGGATCCATGCGTGCAGCAGCCGCAGCGCGAGCTCCCGCCGCTCCGCCTCGTGGGCTGCCCAGTGGGCGGCGGCGAGGCTCTCCGGCGTTCCGTCGAGGCCCACGGTGACGACCTGTTCCTCCATGGCGTTGCTCCGTCTCATGCGTAGCCGCTCGCGGTCAGAGGACCCCACGACGGGACGCCTCCGTACGACGTGCGCTGGTCGGACTCCCGACAGGTCTCCCTCGTGTTCCCCGGACCAGACGCCCATATTCAGACAGAACCCGATACGCAGGTGACGGCGGCTTGTGCGGGACGCATCGGCCGCCCCGTCGATGCACAACGCACAGCCCTGGCGGTTCCGGTACTTCCGCGGCGAGCGACTGTTCCACGTCACCGCGGATCTGGCGAGGGCCCTGCCACACTCCGACGCGGCGTCCTGCTGACCGCCTTCACGCCGCGCGGGGAGTCGGCGATACCGGAAGGTGTCCGGCCCGCCGACTCCCCGCGCGTTTTCGTGTTGCGAAATGAACCCCTCAGCTCTTCGCCACAAGAGCCTTGAGGGCGATGTTCAGCTCGAGGACGTTCACCCGGGGCTCGCCGATGAAGCCGAGGGTGCGGCCCTCGACATGGTCGTCGACCAGCTTCTGCACCCGGGCGACGGACAGGCCGTTCTTCTCGGCGACACGGTGGACCTGGAGGTCGGCGTAGTCCCGGGAGATGTCCGGGTCCAGGCCCGAACCGGAGGAGGTCACCGCGTCGGCGGGCACATCGGACCGCTCGACCTTGTAGCCGGCCACCGAGTTGTCCTTGGCGACGGCGGCCTTGGCGGCCTTCACCCACTGGACGAGCTCTTCGTTGTCCGCGGAGCGGTTGGTGGCGCCGGAGAGGATGAGCTTGTACTGGGTGTTGACGCTGTTGCTGCCGAGGCCGTTCTGTGGGCGGCCCTGGAAAAACTTCAGGTCCGCGTCCGGTGTCTCCTGCCCCTTCTTCAGCGGCAGGTTGTAGGCCTGCCCGATCAGGGACGAGCCGACGACCTTGCCGTCCGCCTTGATCTCGGAGCCGTTCGCCTTGTCGTGGAACAGGCCCTGGGCGATGCCGGTGATGACCAGCGGATAGATGACGCCCGTCACCAGGGTCAGCATGAGTAGGGCGCGCAGGCCCGCGCCCAGCAACCGGGCGCTGTTCGTCAGGGAGTTGTTCATGTCCTTCAGCCGATCCCGGGGATGAGCGAGATGAGCAGGTCGATGATCTTGATGCCGATGAACGGCGCGACGAGCCCGCCGAGACCGTAGATCGCCAGGTTGCGGCGGAGCATCTTGTCGGCGCTGACCGGGCGGTACTGCACACCGCGCAGGGCGAGCGGCACCAGCGCGATGATGATCAGCGCGTTGAAGATGACCGCGGACAGGATCGCGGAGTCCGGCGAGGACAGGCCCATGATGTTGAGCTTGTCCAGACCCGGGTAGACCGCCGCGAACAGGGCCGGGATGATCGCGAAGTACTTGGCGACGTCGTTGGCGATGGAGAACGTCGTCAAGGCGCCCCGGGTGATGAGGAGTTGCTTGCCGATCTCGACGATCTCGATGAGCTTGGTCGGGTTGGAGTCGAGGTCGACCATGTTGCCGGCCTCCTTGGCGGCCGACGTACCCGTGTTCATCGCGACGCCGACGTCCGCCTGGGCCAGCGCGGGCGCGTCGTTCGTGCCGTCGCCGGTCATCGCGACCAGCTTGCCGCCCGCCTGCTCGCGCTTGATGAGGGCCATCTTGTCCTCGGGGGTGGCCTCGGCGAGGAAGTCGTCGACGCCTGCCTCCTCGGCGATGGCCTTGGCCGTCAGCGGGTTGTCGCCGGTGATCATGACGGTCTTGATGCCCATGCGGCGCAGTTCGTCGAACCGCTCGCGCATGCCCTCCTTGACGACGTCCTTGAGGTGGATGACGCCGAGGATCCGGGCGCCCCCTTCATCGTGGACCGCGACCAGCAGCGGCGTACCGCCCGCCTCGGAGATCCGGCCCGCGATCTGGCCTGCCTGGTCTGTGTCCTGGGCGACCGTACCGCCCTGCTCTCGGACCCAGGCGATGACCGAGCCGGCCGCGCCCTTGCGGACCTTTCTGCCGTCGACGTCGACGCCCGACATACGGGTCTGGGCGGTGAAGGCGATCCACTCGGCGTCGGCCAGCTCGCCCTGGTGCCGTTCGCGCAGCCCGTACTTCTCCTTGGCGAGGACGACGATGGAACGGCCCTCGGGGGTCTCGTCGGCCAGCGACGACAGCTGCGCGGCGTCCGCGACCTCGGCCTCTGTGGTGCCGCGCACCGGTACGAACTCCGCTGCCTGACGGTTGCCGAGCGTGATGGTGCCGGTCTTGTCGAGCAGCAGGGTGGAGACGTCACCGGCGGCCTCGACAGCCCGCCCGGACATGGCGAGCACATTGCGCTGGACCAGGCGGTCCATACCGGCGATGCCGATCGCGGAGAGCAGCGCGCCGATCGTGGTCGGGATCAGGCAGACCAGCAGGGCCACCAGCACGACCATGGTCAGATGCTTATGCGCGTAATCGGCGAACGGCGGCAGCGTGGCGCAGGCGAGGAGGAACACGATCGTCAGGGACGCGAGCAGGATGTTCAGCGCGATCTCGTTGGGCGTCTTCTGCCGGGCGGCGCCCTCGACGAGGTTGATCATCCGGTCGATGAAGGTTTCGCCGGGCTTCGTCGTGATCTTGACGACGATGCGGTCGGAGAGCACCTTCGTCCCGCCGGTGACGGCGCTGCGGTCGCCGCCCGACTCGCGGATGACGGGCGCGGACTCGCCGGTGATGGCCGACTCGTCCACCGAGGCGACGCCCTCGACGACATCGCCGTCACCGGGGATGATGTCGCCCGCCTCGCAGACGACCAGGTCGCCGATCCTCAGCTCGGTGCCGGGCACGCGCTCCTCCGCGGAGCCGCTGAGCCGGCGTGCGACCGTATCGGTCTTCGCCTTGCGCAGGGTGTCGGCCTGTGCCTTGCCGCGGCCCTCCGCGACGGCCTCCGCGAGGTTCGCGAAGATCACGGTCAGCCACAGCCAGGCGCTGATCGCCCAGCCGAACCAGTCGGTCGGATCCTTGAATGCGAAGACCGTCGTCAGGACCGAGCCGACCAGCACCACGAACATCACGGGCGATTTGACCATCACCCGCGGGTCGAGCTTGCGGATGGCGTCCGGCAGCGACTTGACGAGCTGCCCGGGGTCGAACAGACCGGCGCCGACACGGCCCTCGGCGGGCCGGTGACCGGTGGGTACGTCGCTGTGCGGCGCCCGGGTCGGAGTGGCTGTGGACATCGATTCCTCGTGTTTCTTCATGTCCGTGGTCATGCCGCCATCCCCTCGGCGAGCGGCCCCAGCGCGAGCGCCGGGAAGTACGTCAGACCGGTGATGATCAGAATCGCCCCCACCAGCAGGCCGGTGAACAGCGGCTTCTCGGTGCGCAGGGTGCCCGCGGTGGCCGGTACGGGCTTCTGCTCCGCCAGCGAGCCCGCCAGCGCCAGTACGAACACCATCGGCACGAACCGGCCGAGCAGCATCGCGATGCCGATCGTGGTGTTGAACCACTGGGTGTCCGCGTTCAGGCCGGCGAAGGCCGAACCGTTGTTGTTGGCACCGGAGGTATAGGCGTAAAGGATCTCGGAGAACCCGTGTGCCCCACTGTTGGTCATGGAGTTCTGCGGCGTCGGCAGGGCCATCGCCGCGGCCGTGAAGATCAGCACCAGGGCCGGGGTGATGAGGATGTAGCAGGCGGCGAGCTTGATCTCGCGGGTGCCGATCTTCTTGCCCAGGTACTCGGGCGTCCGGCCGACCATCAGGCCCGCGATGAACACCGCGATGATCGCCATGATCAGCATCCCGTAGAGGCCGGAGCCGACGCCACCGGGCGCGATCTCGCCCAGCTGCATACCGAGCATGGTGATGCCGCCGCCCAGGCCCGTGAACGAGGAGTGGAAGGAGTCCACCGCACCGGTCGAGGTGAGCGTGGTCGACACCGCGAAGATCGACGAGGCACCGACCCCGAAGCGGACCTCCTTGCCCTCCATCGCCCCGCCCGCGAGCTCCAGCGCCGGGCCGTGGTGGGAGAACTCGGTCCACATCATCAGCGCGACGAAGCCGACCCAGATGGTGGCCATGGTGGCGAGGATCGCGTACCCCTGCTTCACCGAGCCGACCATGAGGCCGAACGTCCGGGTCAGCGAGAACGGGATCACCAGGATCAGGAAGGTCTCGAAGAGGTTGGTGAACGGGGTGGGGTTCTCGAACGGATGGGCGCTGTTGGCGTTGAAGATGCCGCCGCCGTTGGTGCCCAGCTCCTTGATGGCCTCCGTCGAGGCGACCGCACCGCCGTTCCACGCTTGCGAACCGCCCATGAACTGGCCGACTTCATGGATGCCGGAGAAGTTCTGGATCGCGCCGCACGCCACCAGGACGACCGCCGCGATCGCGGCGACCGGCACCAGGATGCGGATCGTGCCGCGCACCAGGTCGGTCCAGAAGTTGCCCAGCTCACCGGTGCGCGAGCGGGCGAAGCCCCGCACCAGCGCCACGGCCACCGCCATGCCCACCGCGGCCGAGACGAAGTTCTGCACGGCAAGACCGGCGGTCTGTACGACATGGCCCATGGCCTGTTCGCCGTAGTACGACTGCCAGTTGGTGTTGGTCACGAACGACGCGGCCGTGTTGAACGCCTGGTCCGGGTCGATGGAGGCGAAGCCGAGCGAGCCGGGCAGCGAGCCCTGGAGCCGCTGCAGCAGATAGAGGAAGAGGACCGAGACGGCCGAGAAGGCGAGGATGCCGCGCAGATAGGCGGGCCAGCGCATTTCGGTGTTCGGATTGGCGCCGATGCCCTTGTAGATCCACTTCTCGACACGCAGATGCTTGTCGGTGGAGTAGACCTTGGCCATGTAGTCGCCGAGGGGACGGTGGACGAGCGCCAGCGCCCCCATGAGGGCGAGGAGCTGGAGCACGCCGGCGAGGACGGGACTCATGATGGGGCTCAGAACCTCTCCGGGAAGATCAGGGCGAGGACGAGATAGCCCAGCAGGGCGACGGCCACGACGAGGCCGACGACGTTCTCGGCGGTCACAGCTTCGTCACCCCCTTGGCGACGAGAGCCACGAGCGTGAACAACGCGATCGTGGTGACGACGAAGGCCACGTCGGCCATCGCGAGCTCCTAGTGAGGTTCGGACGAAAATATGATGATTCGATAACCCGATGCATCGAATGAGGAGAGCAAATCGCCTTTGTGGCCGGTTTCCGTCGCCGTTGACGGCTCCCTTACGGCCGCCCGTACGGCTTTGACGCATCCCTTACGGGCCTGGAGGTCGTCGGACGGCCGGAGCCGCCAGCCGTGGCCTGTACAGTGCGGCGCCAGTCTCCACGAAGGCGACCACCACATCGGCGCCGCGCGACGCCCGGCGGCGGCCCTCGTCGAGCATGCGGTAGGTCTTGCCCACGCCGGGGTCCGCGCCGAGATAGACCTTGAGCCGTCCGGGCCGTACGTCATTCAGCCGTACGTCATTCATCAGCCCTCAGCAAAGCGCCGGCCCGGGCGCCGGAGGTGGATCTTGACGTTTCCCCTGCGCGGCTCGCGGAGAGCTTGACACCGCCTTGACGACTACTCCAGCCCGGAGGCCCTGAGCACGTCCCGGGCCGTGCCACCGTCGATACGCTCGCCCAGCTGCCGCAGTGCGCTCTCCCCGTACCGCAGGGTGCCGCGCTCGCGGGAGCGGCGGGCTCCGGCGTCCAACTGGTGCCACAGCAGCGGATTGGCCAGGAGGACCTTGGGGTCGAAGGCCACCGAGTGGCCGTCGGTGTCCCGCAGGACGAGGCGGGTGGCGATGCTGCCGTCCAGCCGTACCGCGACCAGGGCATCGGTGCGCACCCGGCGCGAGCATACGAGCCCACGCACCGCGAGCCATCCGTCGCCCGCGCTCACCCGCGGCGGGCGCAGCACGGTGAACACCAGCACCCCCAGCACGGCCCACAGGTCGGCGCGCGCCACGGTGAGACCGCCAGAACCCCAGTCGAGCAGGAGCGTCAGCACGGCGAACCCCAGTGCACACCATCCTGCGCACCGGGCGTCCAGCCGCCAGTGGCGGTCGCCGGTGGTGCCGTCGGGTCCTGGTCGCCCGCCGCGCCACCGGCCGGGTGTGGTGGCGGACCGGTCTGTTCGCCGTGCCATGCGGCTCACGTTAGGCACGCCGCGCCGCGCTGCCCCGGGCCGTGCACCGGCCCTGACGCCGTCCTTACGCCGCGGCGCCATTCCTTGGCACGGCTCTGACGCCCGGGCCCGACCGCTCTGCGTAGCGTGTCCTGCCACGATCACGAGATTGGTGGCCGGCCACGACGACCTGGGGCGGGTCGGCCACGCCGCGTACGAGCTGCACGGAGGGCTGCGCGCCGCGGGCGGGCACGCGAAGGTCAACAGCGAGGCAGCGGGAGCCGAGTTCGACAAAGACCGGTTCGCGACCGGGCTGCACGAGGGACACGGGGATGACCCAGCTGACGTTCGAGCACATCCTGCACGTGCGTCTGAGCAGGCTCACCGATGCGGTCGACGACTGGTCGGCCATGATCACCAAGCTGGAGGAGCTGGCGGACGAGGCCCGGCACGGGCTCAAGGCCTGCTCGGACACCGCCCGTTGGGAGGGCGTGAACGCGGATGTGACCAGGCCGTTCGTCGACAAGACCGCCAAGGAGTTCCAGGACGCCCTCACCCAAGCCACCAGCATCCGCGACATCCTGCGCGACGCGCTGGCCGCCTTCACCGCCGCCAAGGACGCACTGCGGCAGATCGCGGACCACCCGCCCACCGGGGTGACGATCTGGCCCGACGGTGTCGTCGCCCGCTCCCTGCACCCCGACCGGCGCGGCGAGGGCAACACCGACCCCGGCCCGTCCACCGAGACCCTGGACGCCGTACGGGAGCGGATCAAGCACGCCGTCGACCAGGCGACCGAGGCCGACGAGACGGTGGCGCGGGCGCTCAACGACATCCTCGCCGGGCACCCGTACGACTTCGGCAGCGACCGCCACACCTCCCTCGACGACTACCGGCGCCAGGACCGTGAGCAGGCCACCGAGGACGCCGACGCCGCCCTCGCCCTGGCCGCCCAAGGCGCCTCGCCGACCGACGCCCAGCTGGCCCGGCTCGATTCGCTCCCGCATGGAAGAGCGAGGTCATCGCCCTCGGCCCGCAGGTGCTCGGCCTGCCCGATCGTCAGCAGGCGTACGGCTTCCAGGTCATGAGCAATCTGATACGCGACGGCGTGTACGACAAGCGGTTCCTCAACGACTACGGCACCGCCCTGGTCAGGACGGACCAGGCCATGAAGGTGCCGCGGAACTTCTGGAACGGGCCGCTCGTCCGGAACGACCGCCTCAACTTCGGCGCCGACAACGACTTCGGCCGCGATCCGATGACCGGCTTCCTGAAGGCGCTCAGCCACCACCCGGACGCCGCCACCGAGTTCCTCGGCGCCACCGCACCGCAGGACAACGCCCAGTACCTCCTCAAGGACCGCCTGGCCTTCCCGGACGGCCTGCCCGAGGGCCCCGTCGCGAGCCGGGACGCCACGGGCGCGGCGCTCTTCGCCGCGGCCACGGGCCTGGACCCGGACGACAAACACGCGCCCTTCGTGGAGCACACCGCCGAGCACCAGCGGGTGCTGGAGCGCTCGCTCGGGTATCTCGCGCAGACCGGGGACGGCTTTCCGCCCGAGCTGCGCGACGATGTGGCCAAGGCCCTCGCCAAGCACGGCGACGAGGTGCACCGCGCCGCCAGCGCCCTCGACCCCGAGTCCAGCCCGCTCGACCGCGGGCAGCTGCTGGAGGTGGTCAAGCAGGCCTCCCGCGACCAGGACGCGTACGGAGTCCTCAACGAAGGCATCAACCGCGAGATGGTCCACGACATCCACACCGGCGGCCCCGGCGATCCGTGGGAGACGCTGCTGCGGGCCGGGCATACGGTCGGGTTCCTGGAGGAGGCCCGCTATCTGGCGCTGCAGACCGACGAGGAAGACCCCTCGTGGAAGGTCAAATGGGGTTACCACCTCGTCGGCGGCGCGACCAATTTCATCCCCGCCGTCGGAGATGTCGCCCAGCGCGGGGTCGACATGGTCGCGTACGCCTGGCAACAGGAGGAACAGGAACGGATCCACCAGAAGCTCGCCGGGCGAAGGGCCTCGCGGGTGCCCAGTGACTCCTCGGTGACCCACCTACGACCATGGCAGTAGGCGATGACTTTCAGCCGTTGTGTGGCGTCTCACACCCTCGTCATCGGTCGTCTATGGACAATCCACCTCGCCTGTCTAAGGTCCCTGAGCGCGGCCCCGTCGCCGTCCGGCGGCGGGCACACACACCCTCAGGAGTGAGAGTGGAACGTCGTACCTTCCTGCGCGGAGCAGTCATCGGCACGTCGGCCGCGGCCTTCGGCGGCACCCTGATGCGCGGCGCCGCCTACGCGGCCCCCGCCCAGAACGGCCCCGGCCCCTACGGAGCGCTGGGCGCGGCCGACGCCAACGCCATCCAGCTGCCCGCTGGTTTCACGAGCAGAGTCATCGCCCGTTCCGGAAAGGTCGTCTCCGGCACCTCCTACACCTGGCACAACGCCCCCGACGGCGGCGCCTGCTTCGCCGACGGCACGGGCTGGATCTACGTCTCCAACTCGGAGGTCAGCACTGGTGGTGGAGTCGGCGCCGTCAAATTCGACTCCTCCGGCGCCATCACCGGCGCCCACCGCGTCCTGTCCAATACGCGGAACAACTGCGCGGGCGGCGCGACCCCTTGGCAGACCTGGCTCTCCTGTGAAGAGGTCAGCCGCGGATACGTCTACGAGACCGACCCCTGGGGGGCGAAGGCCGCCACGCGCCGCGACGCCATGGGCCAGTTCAAGCACGAGGCGGCAGCCGCCGACCCGGTGCGCAAGGCGATCTATCTGACCGAGGACGAGACGGACGGCTGCTTCTACCGGTTCACGCCCACCACCTGGGGCGATCTGTCCTCCGGCACGCTTCAGGTGCTGGTCGCCGGCACCGCCACCTCCGGGTCGTATCGCTGGACGAACGTACCCGACCCCGACGGCTCTCCCACCGCCACCCGAGACCAGGTCTCCAGCGCCAAGATCTTCAACGGTGGGGAGGGCTGCCACTACGCGGGCGACACCGTCTGGTTCACCACCAAGGGCGACAACCGCGTCTGGCAGCTCAACCTGAGCAACAGCACCTACGAGCTGGCCTACGACGACTCCCTGGTCAACCCCGGCTCCGCCCCGCTGACCGGCGTGGACAACGTCACCGGCTCCTCCTCCGGTGACCTGTTCGTCGCCGAGGACGGCGGCAACATGGAGATCTGCATCATCACACCGGACGACGTCGTGGCCCCGTTCCTGCGGATCAACGGCCAGTCCGGTTCGGAGATCACCGGCCCGGCCTTCTCCCCGGACGGCACCCGGCTGTACTTCTCCAGCCAGCGCGGCACCAGCGGCAGTTCCTCGGGCGGTATCACCTACGAGGTGACCGGCCCCTTCCGCCGCTGACGGACCACAGCGTACGAGGGAGGGTGCGGGACCCGCGTCAGGTCCCGTATCCTCCCCCCCCGTCGTCACAGCCGCTTGGTCACCGGTCGCGCAGCCGGGCCAGGTCCGCACCGGGGTCGGCGGCGATCTTCCGCAGCAGCCGCTCGTAGGAGCGCGCCATGTTTACGGCGGTCTCGTCCGCGAACAGGTCGGTGCTGTACTCCAGATAGCCGCTCAGGCCGGACTCCGTTTCCAGCGCTGTCAGATTGAGGTCGTACTTCGCCGTCCGCGAGCCGGTGTCCACCGGGGAGATCCGCAGATCGCCCGCGTCGTCGCCGCCCGCGGTGGGCGCCGGGTTCGGGACGAGGTTGACCATGGTCTGGAACAGCGGGGAGTGTGCCGGGTCGGGTTCCGGCACCAGGTCGCGGACCAGTTCGGCGAAGGGCAGGTCCTTGTGCTGATGGGCCTCCGCGGTGATCTGCCGGGCCTGTGCCAGCAACTCGGTGAAGGGGCGCTCCGGGGCGATGTCCAGCCGGATGGCCAGGGTGTTGACGAAGTATCCGACCAGCCCCTCCAG
This sequence comes from Streptomyces sp. NPDC000941, assembly GCF_053599555.1. Classification (NCBI taxonomy): domain Bacteria; kingdom Bacillati; phylum Actinomycetota; class Actinomycetes; order Kitasatosporales; family Streptomycetaceae; genus Streptomyces; species Streptomyces sp. NPDC000941. The sequence goes on along the minus strand of NZ_JBSFMM010000015.1, from coordinate 42,000 downwards.
TTCGGCCCTGGGCCGGTGGCTGACGGGCGAGCCGATCGCCACCTCGCGGTCGTCCGAATGGCCGCCAAGCAGCACGGCGAACGCCGACAGCAGCGTCATATAGAGGCTGCCGCCGTGCTCCTGGCTCAGCTGCCGGAGCCGCGTGAGCACGTCGAGGGGCACACCGAAGTCCACCGAGGCGCCCCGGTAGGACTTCACGGCTCCCCGCGGCCGATCGGTGCGCAGCGACAAACAGGCGGGCAGCCCGTCCAGCTGACGCCGCCAGTAGGCGCGCTGCCGGTCGAGTTCCGCGGTCCCGACCGTCTGCCGCTGCCAACGGGCGAAGTCCGCGTACGCGAGCGGCAGGTCCGGCAGTTCGGGCTCGGCGCCGCCGGACAGCCGCCGGTACAGCGCGACCAGTTCGCTCAGCACGATGGTCAGCGACCATCCGTCGAAGACGCCCCAGGGCCGGGTGAGGACGAAGACGTGCCGCTCGTCGGCCACCGGCACCAGATGGACACGGATCGCGTACGGGTCCTCCGGTGCGAACGGGCGTGTCCGCTCCTCGCGCAGCCACTGGATGAGGGCGTTGTCGTCCGCGATCGGCTCGGTGACGGTCGCCTCGAACCCCGCGGCGTCGTTCATCCGCTGGGTGATGGTGCCATCGCGGCGGACGTAGCCGGTGCGCAGGACGGGGTGGCGTGCCACGAGCGCGCGGGCGGCGCGTACGAAGGCGTCGCGGTGCAGCGGGCCGTCGATCCGGTACGCCAGCTGGGCGTTGTCGTACGACGCGGGCAGGTGCCGGGGGTGGTTGAGGAACCACAGATCGCCCTGTTGCAGGGCGAGCGGCGCCTCCTCGCCGTCCCGTACGGGCACCGCGGGGATCAGGGGCACGCCGTCCGCTGCGGTCTGCCCGCCCTCCAGCGCCGCGGCCAGTTCGGCGACGGTGGCGCCGGTGAGGATGAGCTGGAGGGGAAGTTCGCGCCCCAGCTCCTGCCGCACCCGCAGATTGAGCCGCACGGCCAGCAGGGAGTGGCCGCCCAGGGCGAAGAACGTGTCCTCGAGGCCGACACGGCTGAGCCCGAGTACGTCTTCCAGGATCCGGCACAGCGTGGCTTGGGTGTCGGTGTGCGGGGCGACGTACTCCTGTTTGGCCACGGCGTCTTCGTCCGGGGCGGGCAGCGCGCGCTTGTCGACCTTTCCGTTGAGGGTGACGGGCAACTCTTCGAGCAGCATGAACACCCCGGGGACCATGTACTCCGGCAGCCGGGTGGTCAGATGCTCCTTGAGCAGACGCGCCATCGCCGGGCCCAGGTCGCCGATGCGTACCGTGTTCGCCAGGTGGGTGGCGCGGTAGGGGGCACGGGCCTGCACGCGGGGGAGGTCGTGTTTGCCGACGATGAGGTCCAGGCCGTCGGGCCGGTCCTGGGACCAGGTGGGTGCGGTCTGGTAGCCGAGGTGTTCGGCGTGGCGCAGCACGGCTTCCAGCTCGCGGACAGCGGTGGCGGCCAGCGGGGAGAGCCGGGTGCCCTCGGGTAGGGGGGCGATGTCATGGGTGGGTGCCCAGCGGGTGAGGGCGTCGCTGACGCGGATGTCGTCGGCGATCCGCGGGTTGGTCAGGCCGGTGACGCCGAACCGGTCGGGGGTGGCGGGGTCCTCCAGCAGGGTGCGCAGTTCGGCGGGGGTGGTGGCTTCGAGCCACGGCAGGTCCGGTTCCGTGGCGGTGGCGGTGGTGGCGCCTTTGGTGAGGATGACGTCGTAGCGGTAGGCGAGCATTTCGTTGTCGCCCACGCCGCGTTTGACCATCACATCGACGCTGCCCAGGCCGGGGAAGCGGGCGGGGAGCCGGGTGAAGTAGGTGGGGCTGAAGAGGAGTTCGCTCTCCTGTCGGCGACGGCGCTGGACCTGGACTGTCAGATCGGCGGCGGTGGTGCGGCCGGTGGCGCGGCCGCGTTCGACGGCGATCAGATGGGGGGTGAGCAGGTCCAGGTTGCGGACGTCCCCGATGAGGATGCGGCCGCCGTCGGCCACCAGGGGCAGGATACGGGTGAGGGCCTGTTCCAGGTAGAGGCGGTTGGGGAAGTACTGGGCGACGGAGTTGATGACGACGGTGTCGAAGCCGGCTTCGGGCAGGTCGGCCACCGAGAGGGCGTCGCCCTGGGCCAGGGTGATATGCGACCAGCCGCGGCGCTCGACACCCCGGCGTACGTCGGCCAGCGCGGAGGCCGACAGGTCCACGGCGTGGACGGCCCGGCAGGCCTCGGCGTAGCGGAAGAGCAGGAGCCCGGTGCCGCAGCCGATCTCCAGCAGCCGCCCGGGCCGGAGTTGGCGGATGCGGTGGACGGTGCCGTCGATCCACTCGCGCATGTCGGGTTCGGGGATGGGCAGGCCGGTGTAGCTGCTCTCCCACCCGGCCAGGTTGAGGTCATCGGCGGGGTGCTCGCCGTGCTCGTCGTGGGATCCGGCGTACTCGTCCTCGAAGACCGTCTGCCACTGGTCCAGCAGGAGGGTGTTCTGCTCCTGGGCCGCGGCGTCCAGCCACTGCCGGGCGGGGCGCAGATAGGCGACCAGGGTGCGGCCGTCGGCGGACCCTTGTGGGACGACCACGCCGTGGGCGACGGCCTCGTGCTGGGCCAGTGCGGCCTCGATCTCGCCCAGCTCGATCCGGAACCCACGGATCTTGACCTGGTCGTCGTTGCGCCCGACGTACTCCAGCGATCCGTCGGGCAACTGCCGCACCAGGTCCCCGGTCCGGTACATCCGGGCGCCGGCCCGGCCCCCGTAGGGATCGGGGAGGAAGCGCTGCTCGGTCAGATCGGGCCGGTTGAGGTAGCCACGGGCCACGCCCGCGCCACCGACGTGCAGTTCGCCGACGGTGCCGAGGGGGACCTGGCGGCCCCGGCCGTCCAGGACATAGATACGCAGATCGGGGATGCGCACCCCGATGGGGCTGGCGGAGCCGTCGGTGTCGGCCACCGACAGCGGGCGGTACGTGACATGCACCGTGGTTTCGGTGATGCCGTACATATTGACCAGCTGGGTGTCCCCGTTGACCGGACGCCGCAGCCACGGTTCGAGCGCCGCCACGTCCAGCGCCTCACCGCCGAACACCACCGTCCGCAGCCGGTGCGGGGCACCCTCCTCGCCCTGCGCGGCGATCAACTGCCGGAAGGCGCTGGGGGTCTGGTTGAGGACCGTGACCCCGGCCGAGCACAGCAGCTCGTAGAACGCGTGCGGATTGCGGGTGACGGCCTGCGGTACGACGACCAGCCGCCCGCCGTGCAGCAGGGCTCCCCAGATTTCCCAGACGGAGAAGTCGAAGGCGAAGGAGTGGAACAGCGTCCACACATCCTCGCTCCCGAAGCCGAACCAGCCGTCGGTGGCGGTGAACAGCCGCGTCACGTTCCGGTGCTCCACCAGCACGCCCTTGGGCGCGCCGGTGGATCCGGAGGTGTAGATCACATAGGCGAGGTCGGTGGGCGCCTCGCCGGTGTGGTCCGGGTTGCCGTCAGGCAGGCTCTCCCATGCCGCGGCGTCGGCGTGGATGTCGACCACCGGGATGTCGAGGGTGTGAAGACCGTCGGGGACGGATCCGTCGACCAGCAGCACCCGGGGCGTGCTGTCGCCGAGGATGTAGCGCAGCCGCTCGACGGGGACGGCCGGGTCGACGGGCACATACGCGCCGCCTGCCTTGAGCACCGCCAGCACACACACCAGCAGTTGCTCACTGCGCGGCAGGCACAGCGCCACCAGCACATCCCGGCCCACACCCAGCCCACGCAGATGGCGCGCCAGCCGATTCGCCCGCGCGTTCAGCTCCCCATACGACAGCGACCGACCCTCGTACTCCACCGCCACCACATCCGGCGACCCGGCCACCACCTCCTCGAACCACCCGTGAACACTCCCCTCCCGCGACACCACACCACCCGGCCGCTCGTTCCACTCGACCAGGACCCGGCGGCGCTCGGCGGCGGGCAGGACGTCGACGGCGAGCGCTTCGGTCCGGGTGCCGTCGTCGGTGGCGAGCGCGGCGACGATGCCGGTCAGCGCGGTCTCCACGTAGTCCACGACCGCTTCGCACGACACGGCGTCGTCCACCCGCACATGCAGGGAGAGTTCGCTGCCGAAGTCGTCCAGGGAGAGCGAGAGGGGGTAGTTGATGGCGTCGGTCTCCCCCAGCCAGTGGATGCCCTGCTCCTCCAGGCCGATGGCGGACGGGCCGCCGCGGCCCGGTTCGAAGTGGCGGACGTTGACGACCGAGCTGAACAGCGCGTCGCCGCCCAGGCCGCTGCCGGCCTGGGCCAGGCTCAGCGGGGTCTGCTCGCGGGCGATCAACTCCTGGAGCCCGCTGTCGACGTCCGCGATCAGCTCCCGCACGGTCTTGCCGGCGAGGCGGACCCGCAGGGGCAGGGTGTTGATGAAGTTGCCCAGCATCCGCTCCACCCCGGGCACGCCCTGCAGTCGACCGGACATCACGGTGCCCAGGACGACATCGTCCCGGCCGGTGGCCGCGGCCACCACACACGCCCACGCGGCGTGGAAGAGGCAGGCGGGGCTGAGACGCAGCCGCTGGGCCTGGGCGCGGATCTCGCGGGTGAGCTCCGCGGGCAGGGCGCGGCGCAGCTGCGGGTACCGGTGGCCGTCGCCCCGTACGTTCGTCAGCCCGAACGGCGTGGTCGGCTCGTGCACATCGCCGAGGGCGGCCCGGAAGTGGTTATCCGCATCGGTCGACGCCATCCGGTGCAGGGTGTGGGCGACGAAGTCGCGGTACGGGACCGGGGGCGGCGGTTCGGTCCGGCCCGCCATATGGATCGCGAGCTCTTGGAGGAACAGCCGCAGCGTGGTGGCGTCCTCGATGAGGTGGTGCGCACTGAGCAGCAGGTAGCGGCGGTCCGAGTGCGGGTCCTCGGCGATGAGGAGGCGCAGCAGCGGCGCCTGGTCCACGGCCAGGGCCCGCGGCCGGTCCAGCAGGGCCTGCGCCTGCCGCTCGACGTCCTGGTCCGGGTCCAGCAGGGTCCGCTCCACGGCCAGGCGGGCGGTGCGCTGCACGATCTGCACGGGCTCGGGCAGCCCGGTCGTACGCACGGCGGTGCGCAGGACGTCATGCCGGTCGATGAGCGCTTGCAGGGCCCGGGTGAATCTGTCGCACGCCGCCTTGTCGTCGGCGGCCAGGAGGATGGAGACCAGGTACGGGTCGTTGTCCGGGTCCAGCAGATGGTGGAAGAGGATGCCCTCCTGCGCGGGGGCCAGCGGGTAGATGTCCTGAACATTCGCCGCGCCTGCGGGCACGGTGGCCACGATGGCGTCGATCTGCTCCTGGGCCAGCTCCACCAGCGGCAGCTGGTCGGGGATGATGCGCTCGCACCCCTCCTGGATCAGGTTCGGCGGCGGCTCATAGGTCTCCGCCGCCACGCCTCGGTCGATCTCCGCGGCCAGCCGGGCCAGCGTCGGGCCGGCGAACACGTCTCGTACCGTCACCGCGTGGCCGAGCTCCTTGAGCCGGGCCACCAGCACCGTGATCAGCAGCGAATGCCCGCCCAGCTCGAAGAAGTTGTCGCTCGCGCCGACGCGCTCCTCGTCGAACCCCAGCAGCTCCGCCCACACCGCGGCCAGCGCCCGCTCGGTGGCCGTGCTCGGGGCCACGTACTCGCGCCGCGCATACGCGTCGATCCCCGGGGCGGGCAGCGCCTTGCGGTCCAGCTTGCCGTTCGTCGTCAACGGCAGCGTCTGAAGGACGACGTACGCGCTGGGCACCATGTACTCCGGCAGCAGCCGCTCCACATGCCGCCCCAGCTCCTCGGCCCGCACATCCTGCTCCGGGTGTCCGTCGGCCGGAACCACGTACGCCACCAGCTGCTTGCCGCCCGGCTGGTCCTCCCGGGTCACCACCGCACATGAGCGCACCGCCTCGTGGCGGCCCACGGCGGCCTCGATCTCACCGAGCTCGATCCTGAATCCCCGGATCTTGACCTGGTCGTCGTTGCGGCCCACATACTCCAACGAGCCATCGGGACGCTGCCGCACCAGATCCCCGGTCCGGTACATCCGGGCGTCGGGCAGCTCTGCGAACGGGTCGGGGAGAAAACGCTGATCGGTCAGTTCCGGGCGGTTGAGGTAGCCACGGGCCACGCCCGCGCCACCCACGTACAGCTCGCCCACCGCACCGACCGGCACCGGCTCACCCTGCCCGTCCAGCACATACACCCGCAGATCCGGGATGCGCACCCCGATCGGGCTCGCCGATCCGTGGATGTCGGCCGGCGTGAGTGGCCGGTAGGTCACATGGACGGTGGTCTCGGTGATCCCGTACATGTTGACCAGCTGGGTGTCCCGGTTGACCGGGCGCCGCAGCCACGGTTCGAGCGCCGCCACATCCAGCGCCTCACCACCGAACACCACCGTCCGCAGCCGGTGCGGCGCGCCCGCCTCGCCCTGCGCGGCGATCAACTGCCGGAAGGCGCTCGGGGTCTGGCTGAGGACCGTGACCCCGGCCGAGCACAGCAGCTCGTAGAACTCCCCCGGGTTGCGCGTCACCGTCTGCGGTACGACCACCAGCCGCCCGCCGTGCAGCAGCGCCCCCCACATCTCCCACACCGAGAAGTCAAAAGCGAAGGAGTGGAACAGCGTCCACACATCCTCACTCCCGAAACCGAACCACCCCTCGGTTGCGGTGAACAGCCGCGTCACATTCCGGTGCTCCACCACCACGCCCTTGGGCACACCGGTCGACCCCGATGTGTAGATCACATACGCCGCGTCGGACGGCGCCGACCCCACCTCGGCGGGCGCGAGGTCGCCGTCCGGCAGAGCGTCCCACTGCGCAACGTCCGCCCGTACGTCGACCACCGGGGTCCCAGCGGTGTCCAACCCCTCCGGGACCCGCCCGTCGACGACCAGCGCCCGCGGCGCGCTGTCCCGCAGCACATGGGCAAGCCGCTCCACCGGTGCTGCCGGGTCCAGCGGTACGTAGGCGCCGCCGGCCTTGAGCACCGCCAGCACGCACACCAGCAGTTGCTCGCTGCGCGGCAGGCACAGTGCCACCAGCACATCCCGGCCCACACCCAGCCCACGCAGATGACGCGCCAGCCGATTCGCCCGCGCGTTCAGCTCCCCATACGACAGCGACCGACCCTCGTACTCCACCGCCACCGCATCCGGCGACCCGGCCACCACCTCCTCGAACCACCCGTGAACACTCCCCTCCCGCGACACCACACCACCCGGCCGCTCGTTCCACTCGACCAGGACCCGGCGGCGCTCGGCCTGATCCAGCAGGCCCAGCCGGGAGACCTTCTCCCGCGGGTCGGCGGCGACGGAGGCGAGGAGGGTGGTGTAGTGGCGTACGAAGCGGCGGATGGTGTCCGCGTCGTACAGGTCGGTGTTGTACTCGACGGTGCCGACCAGCCCGTCCGGGGTCTCGCGCAGATCGAGCGTGACATCGAACTTGGTGACGTCCACGTCGAACTCGACCGGCAGCACCTCGGCCTCGCCCAGCCGGGTCTCCTGCTCGGTCTGCGCCTCCTGCAGCACGAACATCGTCTGGAAGACGGGCGAGTGGCTGAGGCTGCGCTCCAGCCGCAGCGCGTCGACCACGGCCTCGAAGGGCACGTCCTGGTGGTCGTACGCCTCCAGCGCGGACTTCCGCACCTGTGTCAGCAGCTCGGCGAAGGCCGGGTCGTCAGCCAGGTCGGCGCGCATCACCAGGGTGTTGGCGAAAAAGCCGATCAGCCCCTCCACCTCGCGGCGGTTGCGGTTCGCCACCACCGTGCCGACGGCGATGTCCGTCTGCTGGGTGTAGCGGTGCAGCACGATGTGGTAGGTCGCGAGCAGCGTCATATAGAGCGTGGCGTCGTGCCGGGCGCCGACCTCCCGCAACTGGTCGACCAGCTCGGCCGGACACCGGAAGCTCTCGCGCGCCCCGCGGTACGTCTTGATCGGCGGGCGCTCCCGGTCCGTGGGCAGCGTCAGCCGTGGATCGACCCCGGCGAGCTGCCGCGCCCAGTAGTCCACCTGGCGGCTCTGCACCTCGCCCGCCAGCCACTGGCGCTGCCAGTGGGCGTAGTCGCGGTACTGGACGGGCAGCGGCTCCAGGGAAGCGGGGCGGCCGGCGCGGAACGCCTCGTACAGGGCGGCCAGATCGCGGTACAGCACGCCTGCCGACCAGCCGTCGGACACGCCATGGTGCATCGTGACCAGCAGTACGTGTTCGCGCTCGGACTCGCGCAGCAGCCGTGCCCGCACCAGCGGGCCGCGCTCCAGGTCGAACGGGGCGACCGCCTCCCGCCCGCAGATCCCCGGCAGCTCGACGGGGTCGGCCAGGTCCTCCTCGCGGACCGCGAAGTCGCGGCCGTCGCCGATGTGCTGATACGGCACGCCGTCGTGGTCCACGAACCGAGTGCGCAGCGCTTCGTGGCGCCGCACCACCTCCTCCAGCGCGCGCACCAGCGCCGGGCGGTCCAGGTGTCCGCGCAGCCGTACCGCCATCGGGATGGTGTAGGCGGCGGTGCTGGCCCCGTCCAGCTGTGCCAGGAACCACAGGCGCTGCTGGGTGAACGACAAGGGGACGGGTTCACCGACGGACTCGGGCGCCGACGGGATGATGGCGAGCTCCGTCGACAGGGCCGCGGTGGTCACGGACGGTGTGCGGCGCCCCAGCTCGGCGGCCATGTCGGCGAGGCGGGGGGCGTTGAAGACGGCCTGGACGGGCAGGTCCACGGCGGTCTGCTGCTGAAGCCCGTTGATCAGCCGGGTCGCCAGCAGCGAGTTGCCGCCGAGCGTCAGGAAGTTGCTGTCGGGACCGAGCTGGTCGGCGTCGATCTCCAGCGCCTCCGACCAGGCGGCGACCATGGTCCGCTCGGCCTCGGAGAGGCCGCGGTCCGCCGGGGGTTCGGTGCGCGCGGCGTCGGCTGCCCCGTCCCCGCCCGGGTGTGGCCCGGTCGGGGTGTCTGCGCCCATCTGTGCCCCGGGCGGCGCGGGGCTCGCGGCCACCGGCTTGCGGCCGACCCAGTACCGCCCCGACTCGAATGCGGTGGTCGGCAGCGGCACCAGCCGGCGCGGCCCGTCGTGGAGCCCGGCCCACGGCACATCGACCCCGTGGACCCACAGCTCGGCCAGCTGCTCCAGCTCGCCGTCCGCCACCAGCCCGGCGAGCAATGTCTCGCCCCGGGCACTGGTCAGCACCCCGGCCAGCGGGCCCGCGCCACCGTCGGCGTTGCCCGCGTACACCGGCGCGTCCGGGAGCGGGCCGTCCACGGCGTCGTCGTCCAGACAACGGGCCAGCGCCTGGATGAGACCTTCCGTGGACCCCGCCACCACGGCGAGGCGTTCGGGCAGGGCCTCGCGGCCCAGCTGCGTGGTGTACGCGACATCGGCCAGGCGCACCGTGTCCGCGTGGTCCACCAGATACGTGTGCAGCCTGCGCGCCGCGATCCGTAGCCGCTCGGCGGTCCGGCCGGACACCGCCACCAGCTGACGTCCGGGGTCGTGTGCACCTTCCGCGAAGGCGTGGACCCTCGGTGGTGCCTCGATGACCAGGCTGACATGACTGCCACCCGCCGCCACCGAGTTGACCAGCGCACGCCGCGGCGCCGCGGCGTCGGCCTCGCCCCGGGGCTCCCAGTCCGACAGCGTCTCGCACAGCCGCAACGCCGTTCCGTCCAGATCCAGATTCGGATTCGGAACGCCGGCCGCCACCAGAGGGGCGAGCTGCTGATGGCGCAGTTGCAGCACGACCTTGGTCAACTGGGCGATGCCGGAGGCCGCCTCCGGGTGGCCGAGGTTGGACTTCACCGTCCCCACCGCCACCGGCTCGTCCACCCCCGCGAACACCTCCCGCAGGGCACGTACCTCCACCTCATCCGCCATCGCCGTACCGTTGGCCGCCGCCTCGACATACCCGACGGACTCCGCCCCGAGCCCCGCCCGCTCCAGCGCCCGTCGCATGACCGCCACCTGCGCCCGGGGACTGGGCATCATGAACCCATTCGACCGGCCCCCGTGCACCGACGCGGTCCCCCTGATCACCGCATGGATCTCATCGCCGTCGCGCACCGCCGCGTCCAGCGGCTTGAGCAGCACCGCACCCACCGCCTCGGCCGGCAGATAGCCATCGCCGGCACGGAAGCTACGGCTGTCCGGACCACTGCCCAACAGCTGCAACTCCGCCAGCGCCAGATACTTGTCCGGATGGACCGTCAGATTGATGCCACCGGCCACCGCCAGCTCCGTGTCACCCCGCTGCAAGTCCACACACGCCATATGGATCGCCATGGCCGAGGACGCACACATGGCGTCCACCGCCATGCTCGGCCCCTCCAGGCCGAAGAAGTGCGAGACCCGGTTGGCGATCATGTTGTACGAGGACGCCGATGTCACCGCCGCCAGCGCCCGATCGGACTCCTCAGCCCGGTACATCTGATACGCCGCACCCACATACACACCCACCCGCCGCCGGTAGCGCCGCTCGATGACCTCCTGTGTCACCCCACCCCGCTCCAGCAGGTGCCACACCGTCTCCAGGAACAACCGCTGCTGCGGATCCATCGCCGCCGCCTCCCGTGGCGAGATCCCGAAGTGCAACGGATCGAACCGATCCACCCCGTCCAGGAATCCACCCCACACGCCCGGCCACCCGCCATCCGCACCGGGCTCCGCCGCGCCATCCCACCGGTCGGCCGGAACCTGCGTCACACAGTCCGTGCCCTCCCGCAGCCGGGCCCACAGCGCCTCGACGTCCTCCGCCTGCGGATAGCGCCCACTGAGGCTGATGATCGCAACGTCCTGACCAGCCTCACCACGGCCACCGCTGCCGCCGCTGCCACCGCTGCGTGGCGCGACCGCGGCCACCTCACGCTCGCGCGCCACCACCCGCTCCGGCACAGGTGCGGGTACGAGCACGGGCTCGGGCTCGGGCACAGGTACGGGTGCGGGCACACCGAGCAGCGCCCGTAGCGCCTCCAGGTGGTCCTCGATGAAGTACCGGGCCAGCTCCCGCACCGACTCCGCCTCGAACAACAACGTCCGCGACAGCGGTCCGAACGACTCCTCCAACCGCGCGATCACATTTATCGCGATCACCGAGTCCATCCCGTACCGCTCCAGCGGAGCGTCCGGGGCCAGCCGTTCGGCGGCGAGCCCCAGCGACGACGCCAACAGCTGCCGCAGATGGCCGACCGCCCGGTCCTCCAACACGCGATCCGCCCCGGACCCGCCACCATGAGCGACGGGGTCACGGTCCGCGCTGCCGGCGGACTCGGCCCGCGGCTCTCCGCCGCCGGTCAGCGTCCTCGGCAGCCGGTCGCGTTCGCCGACGACGACCAGCAGCCTGCCGTCCGCCAGGCCGTTGTCCTCCGGGGCCATGGCGCAGCGCAGCGCCGCCAGCCCGCGAGCGGTGTCCAGTGGCGCCAGGCCAACGCTGTCCAGGTTCTCCCGGACGGCGTCGCCTCCCATACCGCCTTCTTCCCACAGCGGCCAGTCGATCGAGACGGTCCTGCCGTGGCACACCCCGGCATCGACCAGGCGGTTGCGGTACGTGGCGTACGCGGCCATGAACGCGTTGCCCGCGGCATAGTCGGCCTGCCCGGCGTTGCCGAAGGCCCCGGCGATCGACGAGAAGCACAGGAACACCTCGAGCGGCTGGTCCCGGCTCAGCTCGTCGAGGTTGACCAGCCCGGCGACCTTCGGGGCCAGTACGCGCGCCGGCGTCCCGGGGTCCTTGCGGAGCAGATACGCGTCGTCGATGACCCCGGCGCTGTGCACGATGCCCGTCAACGGGCCGTGGTTGTCGGCCACATGGGCCAGCAACCGGGCGACCGCGTCCCGGTCGGCCACGTCGGCGCGCTGGTAGTCGACCGTCAGCCCCGCCGCCCGGAGGGCGTCGAGCGCACCCCGCCGCTCCTCGCCCAGCGGCGAGCGGCCGGTGAGGACGACGGTGGCGTGGCCGACCGAGGCGGCGATCTCATGCGCCACGACCCTGCCGAGGCCACCGGCGCCCCCGGTGATCAGGTAGACGCCACCTTCCCGCCACGGCGTGGCCGCGGGGCGGGCGGACGCGATCTCCTCCCACCGGGCCACCTGTCGGCGGCCGTCGCGGTGGCGCACCTCCGGCTCCACGCCACCCGACGACGGCTCCGCATCGCCGGACGACAGCGCCTCGGCCAGCAGACGGGCGGCCACGGTGGCCGGGGCCGCCCCGTCCAGGCACTCGACGAACTGGGTGCGCAGCAGCGGATTCTCCAGCTGGGCCGTCTTCAGCAGCCCCGCCAGCCCGCCGAAGCAGGCCAGCCGCCCCAGCTCGGCATCCGCGCCGACCGTGCCGGCCGCGCCGACCAGCGCGACCTGGAGCAGCACCGGCCGCCGCACGCCACCCGCCAGCAGATCGCGGACCACCGTGAACAACCGCTCCGCGGCCCGGGCGTACTGCCGGTCCAGCGGCCCGTCGCCGGGGTCCACGAACGTAACGGCGGTGGCGGCGGGCAGCGCGGCCCGCAGCGCCTCGGCCGCCCCCGCCGCCAGGCTGCCGACCACCGCCACATGGTGCTCGGCGAACGCCTCTCCCGTGGCCGCCGCGGTGGTCTCGGCCTCCTGGGCGGACCATACGGGGCGTAACAGCAGCATCTCCGCGCCCTCGACCGCAGCATCCCGCGGCCGGGGCGCCGACGTTTCCAGCCCGGGCGCGTCCGCGGTGGCGAGGGGGCGGGCCGTAGCGTCGGCGGGGCCCAGGTCGTACCAGCAGCGGTCGCGCGCGAAGGGGTAGCCGGGCAGGCTGATGCGCCGGGCGGGCGGGGCCGTGGCGTACAGCGTCTCCCACCGGACGGAGGCCCCGGCGGCCCACTGGCGCAGCAGCCCCTCGTACGCACCGCGCCCGGTCCAGTTCGCCACGGCCGCGCCGAGCGCGTCATCCGCCGCCGGGGCGCTGACGCGGACCGAGCCGCGCGTCCAGGCGCCGGGCCGCGCCGGGTCGGCGAGGAACGACTCCAGGCGGGCCCTGGCCTCCGCCGTCGAGGTCGCGGCGAAGGCCAGCCGCTCGTCCAGCGCCATCCGGCCCGCCTGGAGGGTCCAGGCGACGTCCGGGAGCGCGTCGTCGTCGAGTTCGGCCAGCCGGGCGTGCAGCCGCCGGGCCTGCTCGACAAGTTGCTCCTCGCTCTGCGCGGAGAGAACCAGCAGCACGGGCCGCCCGTCGGTGGCAGGCACCGCCGGGCGCGGGGCGGTCGGCGCATACTCGGCGATGACGACGTGGACGTTGGAACCGCCCGCGCCGAAGCCGGACACGCCCGCGATACGCGGCGCCGTCCGCCGCTCCCCGTCGATCTCCACCTCGGGCCGGCGCCAGGGTTCCAGCTGCCGCTGCACCCGCAGGGGCGTGTCCGCGAAGTCGATATGCGGGTTGAGCGTGGCGGAGTGCAGGCTCGGCACCAGTTCCCCGTGGCGCATCTGCAGCAGCACTTTGGTGACCCCCGCGATGCCGGCCGCGCCCTCGCAGTGGCCGATGTTCGACTTCACCGAGCCGATCGCGCAGTGCTCCGGCAGTGCGCCTTGAGCCGTGAACGCCTTGGCCAGGCCCGCCACTTCGAGCGGGTCGCCGAGGGCGGTCCCGGTGCCGTGCGCCTCCACGTAGCTGAGCATGCGCGGATCGACGCCCGCGGCGGTCAGCGCCTCGGCGATGACCTCGCCCTGCGCGGCCGGGGAGGGCACCGAGTAGCCCGAGGTCCGGCCGCCATGGTTGAGTGCCGTCCCCTTGATCACGCCGTAGATGTGGTCGCCGTCGGCGACGGCCCGCTCCAGGGGTTTGAGGACGACCGCGCCGACGCCCTCGCCGGGCACATAGCCGTCGCCGCCCTCGCCGAAGCTGCGGCAGCGGCCGTCGCTGGAGAGGAACCGGCGCTGGCTGAGCAGCAGGAACTTGTTGGGGTGCGAGTGGATGTTCACGCCCCCGGCGAGGGCCGTCTCGCACTGCCCGCTCTTGATCGCCTCGCAGGCCAGGTGGATGGCGGTCAGCGAGGACGAGCACATGGTGTCCACGGCGACGCTGGGCCCGTTGAAGTCGTAGACGTACGACACCCGGTTGGCGACCGAGGACGCGCTGCCCGACAGCGCGATGGCCTGGCCGCGCTCCTGCGCCTGCGCGCCGTAGAGCTGGTACTCCTGGTACATCAGGCCGACGAAGACGCCGACCCTGCCGGGCGGCGCGACGGCCGCGGCGGCGCCGTCCGGCTCGGCGGCGGCCCGGGCCAGCAGTTCCCCGGTGTATCCGGCGTCCTCGAGCGCGTGGTGGGCGCACTGGAGGAACAGCCGCTCCTGGGGGTCGAGGAGTTCGGCCTCGTGCATGGATATCTGGAAGAACAGCGGGTCGAAGCGGTCGATCTCGTCCAGGAAGCCACCCCACCGGCCCGACGAGGAGCCGCCGATGTCGGCGTACCGGCGGTGGTCCCAGCGCTCGGCCGGCACCTCGCGGACGCAGTCGCGGCCGGAGCGGAGGTTGCGCCAGAACACGTCCAGGTCGGGCGACATGGGGTAGCGGCCGCTGAGGCCGACGATGGCGATATCGGTCGCGGGGTGGTCCATATGCGCCGGGCGCGTGTCCTCGGCAGCCCGAGGAGCGGCCTGAGGAGTGGCCTGAGGGGCCATGTTGGGGGCGGCCTGGGGGACGGTGTGGGGGGCGGTGGCCTGGGGGGCGTCCGCCAGAGCGCGGGTGGTCAGCCCGATCAGCTCCGCGCACACCCGGCCGTGTTCGTCGAACACGGTGATGTCCAGCTCCGCCGACGCGGCGCCGCCCCCCGGCCGCTGCCGGATCCAGGCGTACGCCCGTGCCGGGGTGGCGGCGAGCGCCTGCATATGCCGTAGCGCGAACGGCAGCGCGGCGCGGGCGTCCGCCTGCCCGTCGGGGTCCGCCACGGCCATCCGTAAACCGACGACGGCCTGCAGGGCGCCGTCGGTGATGCTCGGATGCAACCACAGACCGTCGCCGGGCCCCGCCGCGTCGGGCAGGCTGAGTTCGGCCAGCACCTGGGGGCGGCCCGCCGCGTCGCTGCCCAGGCCCAGGCGCACCAGGGAGCGCTGGGCGGGGCCGTAGTCCATGCCCACCCGGGCGTACAGGTCGTACAGCTCGGCGGCGGGCAGCGACCGCTCGGCGCAGGCGGCGCGCAGCGCGTCCAGGGGCGGCAGCGCGCGGTCCGTGGTGTCCGGGAGGCTCGCCCGGCCCTTGCCGCACGGGGTGAGCTCGCCATCGCCGGCCACGCTGTGGATCGTGTACTCCCAGCGGGACCCCGGCAGCGTACGTACGCTCACCTGGAGGTCCAGCCCGTCGGGGCCGCAGGTGGCGGGCCGCTGCCACACGATGTCGTCCAGCCGTACGCGGTCGGCGTCGGCGTGGCCCGCGGCGTGCTCGACCGCCGCGCGCGCCATCTCCAGCTGCGCGACCGCGGGGAGGATACGGGCGCCACGTACCCGGTGGTCCCGCAGGAACGGCTCGCTGCCGTCGAAGTGTGTGCGATACGCGACGTCGTCGCCGTCCGGCACGGCGCGGTGCAGCATCGGATGCGGACGCGGCTCTGCCCGGCCGTCGTGGGTGGCGGGCCCACCGTTCACCTCCGGGGCGGGACTGGAGCCCTGGGCGACGAGGTGGTGTACGAGGGCCCGTACGGTCCGGTGCTTGAGGAAGGTGGCGGAGGTGAGCGCCAGCCCCAGGCGGTCGTTCAGCCGGGCGGCCAGCTGGGCGAGGCCGGTCATATCGAGGCCGAACTCCGCGAACTCGTCGTCGGGATCCACCTCGTCGGCGTCCACGGCCAGCAGTGCGCAGACCTCCTCGACCACCGCGCCACGGGTCGATTCCTCGGCGTCGTCCCCCGCCACGGACGCGGCCGCGCCGCCCTGCTCGACGACCAGTTCCTCGAGCCGGGCCGCCAGGTCGGCGATCGACCGGTACTCGAAGGTGATGGTGGGCGAGAGCGTCAGGGACAGCCGGTCCTCCAGGCGGGGCACCAGGGACAGCAGATCCGCCGAGGCCAGGCCCAACTCGTAGAAGCCCCCGTGGATATCGATCCGCTCCGGGGGAACCTCCAGCCGCGCCGAGACGAGTTCACACAACGTGGTCAGCGCGGCCCGCCCGGCCGGGGCCGAAACCGAGGTGGCAGCCACGGACGCGGGCTCGCGGACCCCCCCGGGGACAGACCCGGAGACGGGCTCACGGGCGGGCTCACGGCCGGGCTCGCCCCATACGTCGAGCGCCTCGACGGCCCGTACCCGCTTGGCCGTGAGCCGCCCGACCTCCGCGATCTTCGTCCCGTTGGCGTCGTAGAACTCCACTCCCAGCCGGATGAGTTCATCGTCCCGGTGCACCGATGCGGCCGGAACCCTGACGAAGCAGCGGCTGCCCAGCGGGGCCGATGCGCGGAACGACTCGAACACCAGCGGCAGATAAAGCCCCTCGCCCTCGGTGCCCTGATACAGCATGTGGCTGCCGATGCTGCCGCCGAGCAGCCCCGATTCGAAGAGCGCCGGGTGGAAGAGGAAGGCGTCCGCCGTGTCCCGGGACTCCGGGGGGAGCTCCAGCTCGACGACCCAGTCCTCGGGGCAGTGGTGCACCACGCCGTCGATCTTCATCAGGCCCGAGTGGACGAGGTCGTTCTGGCGTAACCAGCCGTAAAGATCGGCGAGTTGGGTGGCCCGATGCCCGCCGGTGAGCGGCAGCGTCAGCCGGCCAGGGAAGGCCGACGGAGTGCGCCGGTGTGCGGCCACCACCGCGTGCACGACATCCGCATCCGCATCCGCGGCGTCCCGCCGGCTGCGGCTGCGGACCTCGATCCGCCAGCCGCCCTTGGCCGCGGGACGCCCCTCGACGACCATCAGGGCCCCCTCCCCCGGGGCGGCGACAAGCGGGGCGAGGATGGTGAGGTTCCGCAGCTCGACGTCCGGCATGGGATGGCCGTGGCGGGCGAGGACCTGCAGCACCAGATCCACATAGCCCACGCCGGGCAGGAGATTGCGCCCGTGGACCACATGACCGCGCAGCAAAGGATTTTCCGTGGTTACGGTAAAAGATTCAGAGAACATCGGCCCATCCGCCATCGGTATCCATCCCCGTGAAGTAGATATCGATCCCAAAACAGCCGCAAACCAGCAGCAATCCGGGTCAAGGACTGCCTACGCATAACTTGGAAGAACCCCTGGGTCGTCGGCAACGCTACCCACCGCACCGAGTCAGATCAATGAACGCAGAGTGATGTTCCATTCAGACGGACGAACGGAACGTGATATCAGCGGCCACCCCCGCAAACCCCCATCCCAGGCGTCGGGGAAAATCAGGCCTGTCATGGGATCAATGAAAACAACAGCGGCGGCTGCTTAACTTTCCGCCAGAAACACAGAAATGGGAGCAACCAGTCGTCATCATGACCGCCTCACCGTGCCCTGCGCACCCGGGCCGGCGCTGATGCGCGACCGGATACGCATGGCACGGCGACGTCCCGTCAGCTGCTCTCCTCCGGCCACTCCGGCTCCGTCACGATCTCCAGGACGGCGCAGCCGAAGGTGTATCCGTGGCCGACGCTGGACAGCACGACGATGTCGCCCGGTTTGACGGCCTTGGTCTCCAAGAGGTGGTTGACGCCGGCGAACTGGTCGCCCGCCCCCAGATGGCCGAGCCTGCGGCCGAACTCCCAGTTGGTCTGTTCGACGTCGATGCCGGCGATCTTCTTGACCTCGTCCCAGTCGATCACCGCCCGCCCGGCGTGCGGGTACACGAACCGGGCGACGTCCTTGAGGCCGACACCCGCCTCGCCCATCGCCAGCTCCATGACCAGCTGCTGTCCGGCGGCGCCCGCCTTGGCCGTGTCCGCGACCTCCACTCCGCTGCTGCTCAGGTACTCCTTGAAGCGCTGCCGCAGGCTGACCGGCCATCCGTGCTCGCCCGCGGCGGTCGCCCATGGGCTCGCCCCCCGGTACGCGCCTTCGTGCGTGGTGTCGCAGATCACCGCGGTGGACAGCAGCTTGGCCACGCCCGAGCCGCGCTTCAGCACCAGCGCCGTGGCCCCGTCGCCCCGCGGCGCCCTCTTGTCCGAGCGGTACCGGTCGTACATCGGCAGCTGGTACTTGTCGCTGGTGGTGATGAGCGCGGCGCCGGCCGGCCCGCCCGCCGCCACATAGGCCGCCGCGAGGTCGAGCGCGCCAAGGCCCCCGTTGGACGCCTGCTGAAGGTTGATGGCCGGGGCCCGGCCGCCGACGGTACGCGACTGGATGTACGCGGCGGGCGCCCAGTGGTCCAGGCCCTGGAAGCCGAAGCTGGTGACGTGCGCGACGAGCATGAATCCGTCGTGAGCTGCGCTGCTACGGCTCAGGGCGCGCCGTCCCGCCTCCACGGCCAGGTCGGCGTGGCTGAGGTCGTCCACGACGCTGACGCTCACCAGGTCGTCGGTCTTGCACTCATCGGCGTCGTAACGCCCCTCGGCCACGGCCTGCCATACGTCCTCGAACCGGCCCAGCCGGACCCCTGACGCATCGATATACACGTCATTCCATCTCATGTCGCGCTTCCCCTTCTTGCGGTCGGCCGTCGTCACAGGAGCATTCGGTCCAGAAGCGGAGGGAAGGCGTGCGGATCCGGCCTCCCGTTAGATGAGGGGGAACCGGTCCCTTTGCCAAATTCCCACCCGAAACCCCAGCAGCCCCTGGAACACCCGGAAAGGACCAAACCATTTCCCGGACCTGGGCGCCCGCCGCTTGACCAAGTCTTTTATCCGGGCCGCGGCGCATACCACACACCAGGGGTTTGCGATCCCTTCGCCCACGATCGTGACATCAAGTTGCCTGCGTCAATCGAAACCATTCACGAGGAGTTTTTGAACACACTCCAACCGCCATCGACCACAAGCGCTGCCGCGCCGGCCCCGTGGGCCCGGCCTTCGCCCCGGCGTACGCGGGCCGGCGAGGTCGAATCAGGCCGCGTGATACCTTCAGGGCCGCCGTGCACCACTGCTGACCGAGGAGGTGAGACCGATCAACGCTGTGACAGGTTGGGCCTCCCTCTCCCGCATGGCCTAGGGAGTGCCCGCAGAAGGCATCCCGAAAGGCCCGAAACGCTATGCGCTTCACCTCTGAGACGTCGTCCGACGGCGTCTGTGAACAGCTCTTCACCCTTGGCGAGATTCCCGGCGCGCTGTGGACTCCGGAGGGTGTCGTCGGCACCCGCCCCCTGATCCTGCTGGGACACGGTGGCGGTCAGCACAAGAAGGCCCCCGACATCCTGGCCCTCGCACACCGTTTGGTGGCCGAGTGCGGTTTCGCGGCGGTGGCGGTCGATGTGCCCAGCCACGGCGACCGGCCGCAGCACGAGGAGTTCAGCCGGATCGCGGCCGACAACCAGACGCGCGTGGAGGCAGGGGAAGAGTTGGCTCCGCTGATCGCCCGCTTCCAGGCGCTCGTGGCCCGCCAGACCGTCCCGGAGTGGCGGGCCGTCCTGGACGAGGTCCAGCAACTGGAGCATGTCGGCACCGGGCCGGTGGGCTACTGGGGCGTCTCGCTGGGGTGCGGGCTGGGCGTTCCGTTCGTTGCCGCCGAACCCCGGGTCCGCGCGGCGGTGTTGGGCCTGGGTGGAGCCCTGGCCTCGGCCGAGGACGCCGCGCGGATCACCGTCCCGGTCGAGTTCCTGGTGCAGTGGGACGATGAGCGAGTGCCGCGGGCACAGAGCCTGGCGCTGTTCGACGCCTTGGCCTCGGCCGAGAAGACGCTGCACGCCAACCCCGGCAAACACGGCGAGGTCCCGGCCTTCGAACAGGACAGCACGCTGAGGTTCTTCTCCCGGTATCTGGTCTGACACCAACACCGTTCACTTCGGCAACACGGTTTTCCGTAACTCCCGCTACCCTGACACGGCTTGATCGCTGATTCGCACGAGCGCGCAGAGCGCGCGGGGCGCATCCGGGCAACAGCACGGACGGGGGACGCACATGGGGAGTGACGCCGTATGGCCGGAATGAAGCTCTACTCACTCGAATCCAACGATCCGCCGCGGCTCGGCCCCTACCGGCTGCTGCGGCGGATCGCCACCGGCGGAATGGGCCGTATCTATCTCGCCCGGCAGGCGGCCCCCGGGACCGCCGCCGGCCCCGCCGGACCCACCGGAACCGTGGTGGACCACGGGCTCGTCGCGGTCAAGACGCTCCTCGCCGAGGGATTCGTGAGCAAGCCGGACCGGGAGCGGTTCGCCCGCGAGGTGGAGCTGGCGGGGCGGGTGGAAAGCGCGTACACCGCCACGGTGCTCGACGCCAACGCCAAGGCGGAGCGCCCGTGGCTCGCCATCGAGTTCATACCGGCGCCCAGTCTGGGCGAACTCGTCGTCAACGCCGGTACGCTGCCCGCGGACGCGGTGCGCCGGGTCGCGGCCGGGGCCGCGCGGGCGCTGATCGAGCTGCACGGTCGGGGGGTCGTCCACCGGGACATCAAACCCCTGAACATTCTGCTGCCCCATGACGGCCCCCGCCTCATCGACTTCGGCATCTCGCACGCCCACGACCACACCAGCTCGACGACGACCATCGGCACCTTCGCGTTCACATCACCGGAGCAGGCGTGCGGCAGGAAGTCCACCGCCGCGTCCGATATGTACTCCCTGGGCGCCACGCTCTTCTTCCTCGCGGTCGGCCGCCCACCGTACGAACAGACCGACCACTCCTTCGGCATCCTCGCCCTCGTCCAGCGCGGCGAGCTCGATACGGACGGGCTGCCGCCGGAGCTGGAACCGCTGATCCTGCCCTTGCTGCGGGTCGACCCCGAGAGCCGTCCCAGCCCGTCCGACGTACTGCGGGACGTCCTCGCCGATGTCGACCAGGTGTCGGCGGAGCCAAGGCTGCCGCAGGCGTGGACGGCGGTGATCGAGGAGTACGCGGAGCAGGGGCGTCAACTGCGCGACGGGGCAGTGGACTTCGCCGCGGCCGAAGCGCCGACTCAGGTGCGGCCCGAGGGCCCTCCGGAGCGCCCGGACGAGGCCATCAGCGAGATGCGCGAGCAGCTGGAGGCCCTGCGCAAGCAGCGGGACGCCTTGGTGCAGGCGCAGGCCGAGGAGCAGGCGGAGGCCGAGGCGCGGGAGCTCGCGCGCCAGGAAGAGGAGGAGCGCCGGCGCAGGGAGCGGGAGCGCAAGGAGCAGGAGCGGAAGGAACGGGAGCGGAAGGAACGGGAGCGGAAGGAGAAGGAACGCAAGGAACGCGAGCGGAAAGAACGCCAGCGCAAGGAGAACCAGCGCAAGGAGCGCGAGCGAATAGCGCGCGAGAAGACCGAGACCGCCGCCCAGAACAAGAGCACCAGCACGACATGGACGCCCAAGGCTCCGCCCAAGCCCGCAGCGGCCAAGCGGCCCGCCAAGAGTTCGGGTTCCTCGGAGGGCTGGGGCGCTCTGCTCCTGGTCGCGCTCGTCATCGGCGCCCTGATCTGGCATCCCTGGGACAAGAAGGACGACGACACCCCGAAGAGCAGCCCCTCCTCAGATGTCACCCTCTCCAGCAGCAGCGGCACCACCAGCGGCGACGACGGTTCCTCCGACGACGACAGCGACAGCGGCACCGACAGCTACAGCTCCTCCAGTTCCTCCAGCTCTTCGAGCGGCGGCCTCGATGACACCGAGACCGAACCCGAACCGGAGACCACCTCCCCCGAGCCCGAGCCCGACCCCACCGAAGAGGCGTTCAAGGCCGTCTCGTACGGGGACTGCCTGGACGTCGTCGACACCGGCTACGGCGGCACCACCAAGTACGACTGGAGCGAGGAGGAGCCGAACACGACGTCCTGCGGCTACGGGACACGCGTGAAGGTCACCGGCACCACCGGCGACTGCCCGACCGGTGTGGGCAAGGCCACCTGGTCGTACTACTCCACGAGCAGCGGCGAGCGGACCGCGCTCTGCCTCACCGGCCAGTACCACCAGGGTGACTGTCTGCTCGCCAAGCACGAGGGCAACACCATCAGCAGCATCGCCATGCTGTCGTCCCCGAACTGCACGGACCGCAAGGTTCCCGTCCCGTACAACGAGATCCTGGTCGTCACGGACATCTACCGGGCGACGGGCGCCGGCGCCGAGGTCTGCCGCCACGGGCAGTACGACTCCAACACGTACTGGTCCACGGAGGTGGACGACGGCGCGACGCAGCTGTGCGTGAAGGCGTACGACTGAGGCGGCCGTGGTCAGGGGGCGGTGGCCTCAGGACGCGGTGGCCGCCGCAGCCGCGCGGCCCGTCTGGCGGCCGGAGAACAGACAGCCGCCCAGGAAGGTGCCCTCCAGGGAGCGGTAGCCATGGACGCCGCCGCCGCCGAATCCCGCGACTTCTCCGGCCGCGTACAGACCGGGTATGGGCTCTCCGGCGCTGTCCAGGACGCGGCCGGAGAGGTCGGTCTGGAGGCCGCCGAGGGTTTTGCGGGTGAGGATGTTGAGGCGCACGGCGATCAGGGGCCCGGCGCCGGAATCCAGGATCTTGTGCGCCGGGGCGGTGCGGCTGAGCGAGTCGCCGGGGTAGTTGAGCGCGTTGCGGATGCCCATGACCTGGACGTCCTTGGTGTACGGATTGTCGATCTCCCGGTCCCGGGCGTCGATCTGCCGTTTGAGGTCGGCGAGGTCGATGAGGTTGTCGCCGGTGAGTCTGTTCATGCCCGCGACGAGTTCGGGCAGCGTGGTGGCGACGACGAAGTCGGCACCCTTCTCCTTGAACTTCTCGATCGGCTCCGGGGTCTGCCAGATCCGCGACAGCAGTTTCCAGATGTTCTTCTCGGTGAGGTCCGGGTTCTGCTCGGAGCCGGAGAGCGCGAACTCCTTGGCGATGATCTTCTGGGTGGTGACGAACCAGGAGTAGTCATAGCCGGAGTCGGTGATCGACTTGAGGGTGTGCAGGGTGTCGTAGCCGGGGATGTCGGGCGTGTTGAAGCGTTTGCCGGTGGCGTCGAACCACATGGACGAGGGGCCGGGCAGGATACGGATGCCATGGCCGGGCCAGATCGGGTCGTAGTTCCGCAGACCCTCGGTGTAGTGCCACATCCGGTCCGGATTGACGATCCGGCCGCCCGCCTTCTCGGTGATCGCGAGCATGCGGCCGTCCACATGCGCGGGCACGCCGGTGACCATGAACTTCGGCGGGGTGCCGAGGCGGTCCGGCCAGTTCTGCCGTACGAGGTCGTGGTTGGCGCCGATGCCCCCTGAGGTGACGATCACGACAGGGGCGCGGAGTTCGAAGTCGCCGACCACGGTACGGGAGCTGGGCTTGCCGCGTGCGGCGTCGCTCGGCTCCAGGATGGCGCCGCGTACGCCGGTGACGGCGCCGCCGGTCGTCACGATGCCGTCGACACGGTGCCGGAACTTGAAGGTCACCTTGGATGCCGCCACCGCGTCCCGCACCTTCTTCTCGAACGGCTCGACGACGGCCGGTCCGGTGCCCCAGGTGACATGGAAACGGGGCACCGAGTTGCCGTGGCCGTCCGCGAGGCCGCCACCGCGCTCGGCCCAGCCGACGATCGGGAACCAGCGCACACCCAGGCCGTACAGCCAGGACCGCTTCTCTCCGGCGGCGAAGTCCACATACGCCTCGGCCCACTTGTACGCCCAGTGGTCCTGGCCGGCCGGGTCCTCGATCCCGCGGTCGAAGCCGGCCGTGCCCAGCCAGTCCTGCCAGGCCAGTTCGCGGGAGTCCTTGATGCCCATGAGCCGCTGTTCCTCGGAGTCCACGAAGAACAGACCACCGAAGGACCAGAACGCCTGCCCGCCCAGATTGCTCTCCGGCTCCTGGTCAAGGAGCAGCACCTTGCGCCCCGCCGCGGCCAGTTCGGCCGTGGCGACCAGCCCGGCCAGCCCGTGGCCCACCACGATCGCGTCCGCGTCCGCCGACGCCGCGGGGGCGGCGAAGGCCGGGACCGCCATCTGGGCGAGCGCGGCACCGGCGAGCACGCCACCCGCCACCGTCAGGGCGTGGCGGCGGCTGAGTCCGGCCGGGGACTCGGAGCCGTGTCCGTGATGCGCTTCGGAGCTTTCTCTGTGGTTGTCCATGGCTGCCTTCCGGAAAAGGGGGGGCTGATGGTGCGGCAGATACGAGCGGGACTACCGAGGCGGCAAGGTGTTACCGACGGTAGCCCAGCGGGTGTCCGGCCGCCAGAGTGCTGCGTTTCAGTTCCGCCGCCTCCCTCGTACGGGTGAACTTCCGGTGTGGCATGGCCGCCCCACCCGGGCCGTCCCACCAGGCATCCCGCGAAGAAATCGCGCTTCCACCTGCTCGGGAGCAACCGAAACGTGATCAACAAGGGCTGCGGAACGGGAGTTGTCATCTCATAGACTCCCGGCGGCAGTTGATCTTCCTCACGGCCATCCCCGGACCTTTCCCGATCTCCCTCAGGAGAGCCCCATATGCTGGCTGACGCCGTCGACAACCGGCTGGCCCGAAACCCGATCGCGATCGTGGGACTGGCGGGGCTCTTCCCCCAGGCGACGAACGTACGGGAGTTCTGGAACAACATCGTGACCGGCACCGACTGCATCGAGGATGTCCCCGCATCCCGGTTCAGCGTCGACGACTACTTCGACCCCGACCCCTTCGCCGAGGACAAGACCTACTGCCGGCGCGGCGGCTTCCTGCCCCCGTTCCGTTTCGACCCCCGCGAGTTCGGCATTCCGCCCAACACACTGGACGCCACCGGGCTGATCCAGCTGCTCAGCCTCCAGGTGGCCCAAGATGTGCTGCGGGACGCCGGGTGTGACGCCTCCACCTGGTACAATCCGGCGCGGACCGGGGTGGTGCTCGGGGTGTGCGGGGGCAGCTCCAGCATGATGCCGCTGGCGGCGCGGCTCCAGACGCCCGCGCTCAAGGCAGCGGTCCTCAGCTGCGGCCTGAGCGAGCGGGACGCCGAGGAGATCGCGCGCCGCTACACGGCGGCCTTCCCGTCGTGGACGGAGAACTCCTTCCCCGGCTTCCTGGGCAACGTCGTCTCCGGCCGGATCGCGAACCGCCTCAACCTCGGTGCCTTCAACGGCACCGTGGACGCCGCCTGCGCCAGCTCCCTTGCCGCGCTGCGGATGGCCGTCAGCGAGCTGGTCGGGCATCGCGCCGACCTCATGATCACCGGCGGGGCCGACGCGGACAACACCGTCTTCTCCTTCATGTGCTTCAGCAAGACCCCGGCGCTGTCACCGAGCGGCGAGATCCGCCCCTTCGACGAGGACGCCGACGGCACCCTCGTCGGGGAGGGCATCGGGATGCTGGCCCTCAAGCGGCTGGCCGACGCCGAGCGCGACGGCGACCGGGTCTACGCCGTCATCCGCGGCCTCGGCACCTCGAGCGACGGCCGGTCCCAGAGCATCTTCGCGCCCTGCGGAGACGGCCAGCTCACCGCGTTGCGCCGGGCCTACGAGGACGCCGACTGCCCGCCGTCCTCGGTCGGGCTGATCGAGGCCCACGGCACCGGCACCACCACCGGTGACGATGTGGAACTCGGCGCGCTCAACACACTGATGGCAACGCCCGAGGACCGGCGGTACGCGGCGGTCGGCAGCGTGAAGTCCCAGATCGGGCACACCAAGGCGGCGGCCGGCGCGGCCGGGCTGATCAAGGCGGCGCTCGCCCTCCACCACAAGGTGCTGCCCGCCACCATCAACGTCCGCACCCCCAGCGCCATGGCCCGGCAGGAGGACGCGGCGCTGTACGTCAACACCACCACCCGCCCGTGGATTCGCGACCCGCGGCGCTCGGTGCGCCGGGCGGGAGTGTCCGCGTTCGGCTTCGGCGGGGTCAATGTCCACGCCGTACTGGAGGAACACCAGCCCTCCAACGACGCGACCGGCGCGACACGCACCCTCCACACCACCCCGCGAACCCACCTCTGGCACGCCCCGACCCCCGAGGCGCTGCGCGCACTGCTCGAACGCGGCGAACACCCCGGCGCGCCCGACGAGATACCCGCCGAACACGCCCGTTTGGGCTTCGCCGCCACCGACGACGCCTATCCCGACCTGCTCGCCAAGGCCATCGCGCAGTTCGACGCACACCCAGGCCTTGCTCACTGGACCCACGCGGACGGCATCTGGTACCGCGCCACCGCGCTCCCCGCGGGCGGCAAGACCGCGGCACTCTTCGCCGGTCAGGGCAGCCAGTACGTCAACATGGGCCGCGAGGCGCTGCTCGCTCTCCCGCCGGTGCGCGCCGCCTTCGACGCGGCCAACGCCCCGTACGCGGACGGGAATCATGAGCTGCTGTCCGACGTTGTCTTTCCCGCGCCCGGACGGGACGGGAAGGATCTGCGGCGCGCCTCCGAGCGGCTGCGCCGCACCACCTACGCCCAGCCCGCCATCGGGGCGTTGTCGATGGGGCAGTTCCGCTATCTCTCCGAGCTGGGCTTCGCGCCGGACGGGGTGCTCGGCCACAGTTTCGGCGAGCTGACCGCCCTGTGGGCCGCGGACAGCCTCGACGACACTGGTTTCCTCGCCACCACGGCGGCCCGCGCCCGGACGATGGCCCCGCCCGCCGACACCCCCGGGCACGACTCGGGCGCCATGGCGAGCGTGCGTACCTCGGATGCCCAACTCGACTCTCTGCTCGGCGAGTTTCCCGAACTGACGGTATGCAACCGGAACGCGCCCGAGGTGGTGGTGGTCGGCGGTCCCACGGCCGCCGTCGAGCGGTTCACCGCGGCCTGCGGCGAGCGCCGTATCCCGGCGCAGCGGCTGTCCGTCGAGGCGGCCTTCCACACCCCGCATGTCCAGCACGCCGTCGCCTCCTTCGCCCGCGAGATCGCCGACATCCCGCTCCGTACCCCGCGGGTTCCGGTGTACGCGAACACGCCGGGCGCGCGCTATGGCGACGACGCCGAGGCGAACCGCGAGGTGCTGACCCGGCAGATCGTCAATACCGTCGACTTCGAGGCCAGGCTGCGGGAGATGTACGCGGACGGCTTCCGGGTCTTCGTGGAGTTCGGGCCCAAGCGCACCCTCTCCCACTTCGTCGAGCAGACGCTCGGCGATCAGGGAGTGGACATCGTCTGGACGGACATCGGCACCGGCGGCGACAGCGCGCTCGCCCTGAAGCAGGCCGCCGTCCAACTGACCGTTCTGGGACTGCCGCTGAGCGGTATCGACCGGTACGACGAGCCGGTGTCGCCGCGACCCGTCGCATCCGCGGTGGCCCGGGTACTCGACGGCCCGCAGTTCGCCACGATCGCCCGCCAGGAGGAGTACGCGCGGGTCCTCGGCACGCCGTACCGGGTGGCCGCGGCCGCCGGCCGGGAGCCG
Source organism: Streptomyces sp. NPDC000941 (assembly GCF_053599555.1). Taxonomy (NCBI): domain Bacteria; kingdom Bacillati; phylum Actinomycetota; class Actinomycetes; order Kitasatosporales; family Streptomycetaceae; genus Streptomyces; species Streptomyces sp. NPDC000941. Next base: position 14,777 of record NZ_JBSFMM010000015.1, on the reverse strand, counting down.
GTACCCGTCGCCGAGCCACAGCCCGTGGCAGCCGCTCACGACGATCCACTCGGCCGCGCCGCGGCCGACCACCTGACGATGCACACCCGCTACCTCGACGGGCAGCTGCGGACCGCCGACCAGCTGGTGAGCCTGTTGAACGAGGGCGTCGGCGGCGGCTCGCCCGAAGCGGTCCTCTCCGGGATCACCGCCATCCGGGACCACAGCCTGGCGCTCGGCGAGGCCCACGCACGCGCCAGCGAGGTGCTGAGCGATCTGCTGCGCCTGCCCACGGGCGCGACGCCGACCGGTTGTCCGCTGGGCGGCACATCCTCCAATGGACATGCGCTCGAAGCGCCGTCGTACCCCGGTCCGCTCCCCTCCGTGGACGCGCCCCCGGAGGTGCCGCCCCCGGCCCAGCCCCTTGAAGGCGTCGTACTCGTCGAGCCCGGCGAAGCGGGTGTACCCGGCGAAGTCGACACCTCGACCGGTAAATCCGCGCTCGAAATGCTCCGCGACACCGACTTCGACGCGGCGATCGACCCCGAGCTCCGCGCCCAGCTGGCCAACCTCGATCCCGTGGAGATCGAGCAGGTGATGCGCGAGGTGGTGGCCGAGAAGACCGGCTACTCGATCGACATGATCGATCCCGATATCGATCTGCAGACGGAGCTCGGCATCGACTCCCTGAAGCAGTTGGAGATCGCCTCCGAACTCTGGCGCCGCTACCCGGTCTTCTCCCGAGAGGAGATCTTCCGCTTCACGGCGGCCCGAACGGTCAGGGACTTCGCCACGCTCATCCCCGAGGTGCTGAAGAACCCCACCACCAATCTCCGCGTCGCAGCCTCCGTACCGCTGGGCCGGGCGCATATCGGCTGGCGCGCTCTGCCCGAACCGGACGTCCTGCTCGGCGCGTATGGCGAGCAGCCCCGCGCCGTACTGGTCGACGACGGCGGGGAGTTGGCCGGTTGGATCGCCTCGGCGCTCCGGTCGCGCGGCTGGTGGGTCGGCCGGCTCGCACTGCCCGGGACGCCTATCGCGTCCGGCGAGGCCGAACCGGACTCCTGGCAGCTTACCGACTGGGGCGAGGAGAGTCTGGTGGAGCAGGTCGGCCTGCTCGGCGCCGCCGTACCGCGCCTCGACCTGTGCCTGCTCCCCTTCAGCCGCGACCCGGGCACCGACCGTGACGACACCGAGCGCGACGACGCCGTACGCGATGACGCCGTACGCCGCCTGGCCCACGCCGTCCTGGTCGCCAAGCATCTGCGGCAGCCCCTCGGCGGTGCGGCGGCCGACGGCACCCGTGCCGGATTCGTCGCCGTCACCCGGCTCGACGGCGCGCTCGGCTACGCCGGCTCGGGCGGCGAGCCCGACCGGGCGCTGGTCGGCGGCGTCACCGGGCTGGTCAAGTCGCTGGCCCTGGAGGCGCCCGAGCTCTTCTGCCGAACGGTCGACCTGGCTCCCGAGCTGACCGAGGAGGAGGTCGGCGGCTGCCTCGCGGGCGAGCTCGCCGACGCCGCCGTCGACCTGCACGAGGTGGCCCGCCACCCGGCCGGGCGCCGTACGCCGGTCCTGGTCGCCGAGCCGGTCCCGCTGGTCGACACGGCAGCGCCGGACGACCGGGACGGGGCGATCGAGCCGCCCGCGGAGCTGACCGCCGACGACACTCTGCTGGTCACCGGCGGCGCGCGGGGCATCACCGCCTGGTGCGCCATCGCCCTCGCGCGGCAGGTGCACTGCGGCTATCTACTGCTCGGCAGCACACCCCTGGCGGACGAGCCCAACTGGGCAGCCGGACTCGACGGCCGGGACGAGCTGAAGGCCGCCGCCGCCGACCAGCTGCGCGCCACCGAACAGGATCCGGAGGAGCCGACCGCTGTCGAGCTGATCGCCCGGCAGGTCCGCGAGATCACCGCCGGGCGCGAGATCCGCGCCACCCTGGCCGCCCTGCGCGACGCGGGAGCCGAGGCCGAGTACATCGCCGTGGACCTGACCGACGCCGAGGCGGTGCGCACGGCGCTGCGCCCGCACGCCGACCGGGTCACCGGCGTCGTTCACGGGGCGGGCGTCCTCGCCGACCAGTTCCTCGCCGACAAGGATGCCGAGGGCGTCGGGCGGGTGGTCGGCACCAAGCTGACCGGCCTCGGCAACGTACTGGACGCGCTCGACGCCGAACGCCTCCGCCACCTCGTCGTCTTCACCTCCGTCTCGGGCATCTACGGAAACCTCCGACAGGCCGACTACGCCCTGGCCAACGAGGCGCTGAGCCGGTTCGTCTGCGCCTGGAAGGCCAGGCGTCCCGACCGCCACGCCACCGCCCTGGCCTGGGGGCCGTGGGCCGGCGGTATGGCCACCCCCGGCGTGCAGAAGCTCTTTGTGCAGCACGGGGTGCCGCTGCTCGCCCGGGACACCGGCACCGGCTACTTCACCGAGCAGATGAGCCCCGAGCACGCCGCGGACCTGGTGACGGTCATCGGCCCGCTGGAGCCCATGTACCGGCGCAGCGAGACGCTGCCGGCCGGCGGCGTGGTCGTGGAGCGGCGGCTGGCGGAGTTCGCCGCCGAGCCGCTGCTCACCGACCACCGCATCCACGGCTGGCCGGTGCTGCCCCTGACGGGCGCGGTCGGCTGGGGCGTACGCGCGGTGGAGGCGATGCACGGCGGGCAGCCCGTGGTCGAATGCCGCGACTTCCAGATCAGCAAGGGGCTGGTCTTCGACGGCTCGGCGGAGGACGACCGCTTCCTGCTGTCGGTCTCGCCGCCCGAGAGGTCTGAGAGGCCCCAGACGTCCGCAGCCGGGGAATCGGCCGCCATGGCCGTACGGCTCCGCAGCGAGCGGGAGGGCGCCGCGCCGGTGCTCCGCTTCGGCGGGGACTTCCTCCTCGAGAAGCGGACCGCCCAACCGGCGCCGGACATCGAGCTGTCGCCGTACGAGCTCCCCGACTTCGATCCGCAGACCCACGAGGCGTACGACGGCTTCCTCTTCCACGGGCCGACCCTGCGCGGTCTCGGCCCGACCCTGGAGGAGCAGCCGGGCAGGCTCGTCCTGGCCGTCCGGATGGCCGACCCGGCCTTCGGACAGGGCGCCTTCGCCGGGGCCAGGTACAGCCCGGCGCTGGCCGATCTGCTGCTCCAGGCGGCGGCGCTGCTCGGCCGTCAGCGCCTCGGGCTGCTCTGTCTGCCGGTGTCGGTGGAGCGGGTCGAGCTCTTCGCGCCGCTGCCCGCGGACACGCCGTTCGTCCTCGTCGCCGAATCCGTCGAGGAGAGCCCCCTCCATCTGGTCTGCACGGTCACCGCCTGCACCCCGGAGGGAAGGGTGCTCCAGCGGTGGAGCCGGATCGGCATGATCCTCACCTCGCCGGAGATGAAGGACAGCGGCATCTTCCTGCCCGCGGAGCGCGGGGGGCGGCATGGCTGACACCGACAGCGCCGCTGCCGTCGCCGCCAACGGCGCATGGGGCTTCGAAGCGGCCGAGGAACTGGGCTTCGAGGGCGAGCCGTTCCTCCTTCCCGTCCCGTCCGCCGCGCCGACCCCGCCCGCCCCACAAGACGCCCCGCGGGGCGTCGGCGATCTGAGCCATCTCGCGCGCGACATCGCCGAGCGGGTCGGCCGCGCGCACACCGCGGTGCTGGAGGCCCACGAGGCCGTCCAGCGGCACCTCCTCGCGCGCTGTGCGCCGGGCACGCGGCCCCCGGCGGCGCCCGCGCCGCACCGTCCCGTGGACCGCCCGGCGCGCGTGGAGCTGGTCCGGACGGTCCCGGCGGACGCGGCGTACAGCGTGCCGGGCCAGGCCGATCCGGCATGGATCCTCGACGCCGCCACGGCGGCCTTGCCGCTGCTCGGCGAACGCGGCCTGGCACCGGCCGGCACCGTCCACCGGCCCGGTCGCACCAACCTCGTCTGGCACCGGGAGCTGCCGGAGGCCGGGGCGGGGCTTCGGGTGCGGGCGGGCGCCGAGGCCGTGCACCGCGATGAGCGCGGCACCCGCTTCACGTTCGACTGGCAGGTCCACGTCGAGGGGAACCTCCTGGTGGCGGCCACGGGCACCGCCGGCTTCCTGGTTCCCGACCACACGACCGAGCCGCTGCCGGACGACAACCCCTGGCCGGAGCGTCAAGTCCCTCGCTACCCACGGCAGTTCCGCCCGCTGGCGCACGCCCGGCGGTCCCGGCTGACCTGGCAGGACCTACGGGCCCTCGCCAGCGGATACCTCGCGGAAGTACTCGGCCCCGACTTCGAGGGCGAGGGCACCGGCCCGCGGCTGCCAGGACCGGCCCCGCGGCTGATCGGCGCCATTACGGAGCTGTCCCGCGAGGGTGGCCGTTACGGGCAGGGAAGGGTGGCCGCCGACCTCACCTTCCACGGCTTCCACAGCAGCGGCCCGGCGCACGGAGCGGACACCACCCCGCTGCTGGCCGAGGCCGTCGTCGGCGTACTCCAGGTGTACGCGCTGTCCTGCGGGCTGCATCTGTGCCTGCCCGACCCGCGCTTCCAGCCCTGGGCCGGCGGCCCGACCACCATCGAGGTGATCGACCCGACCGCGCTCGGCGCCGCCCTCCGCTGCGAGGTCGACGTGGCCGAGGTGGGCCTCGTACCGCGCCCGCACGTGATCGCCGACGCCGCTGTCCTCGCCGGCGACCGGCCGGTGGCCCGTCTGCACGGCATCGGCGTAGCCCTCCAGGAAGCGCCGGGCAGCGACCTCGGCGCCCTGACGATCTGGGCGGCGCGGGACTCCCCCGCCGCCCACGCGTCGTTGCGGCAGCGCGGCGCACATCAGCGGATGCTGCTCGCCCACTCGGCCGAGGGCGATCTCTCGGCGCTCACCGGAGAACCCGAGGCGACCTCGGTGTCCCCGGCGTCCCCAGTGACCGTACGGCCCCGGCTGCCGCGCGGCGATCTGCTGATGGTCGACCAGGCGCTCGACTACGACGCCGACCCGCTCGAATTCCGCCCGGGCGCCACTCTCACCAGCGAGTACGCCGTCCACCCCGCCCCCTGGTTCTGTCGGGAGAACGGGTCCGGCGCCGTGCCCAACCTCCTGTACATGGAGTCCAGCCTCCAGGCCGCCGCCCAGTTGAGCGCCGTTCAGGGCATCCTCAACCAGCATCTCGACAGCGCCTTCGTCTGCCGGAACCTGGAGGGCCGCGCCACCCTGCTCCGCCACGCCGACCCGCGCGGTCTCGCCCTGCGGCACCGCATCACGCTGGCCGACCACTCGAAGCTGCCGGGGGCGATCCTCCACCGCTACACCTACGAACTCGGCCTTCCCGACGGGCCGGTCTACTCGGGCGAGTCCGTCCACGGCTTCCTCACCAAGGAGGTCCTGGACAACCAGCAGGGGCTCGACGGCGGACGGTACGTACCACCCTGGCTGGACCGCCTTCCGGCGCGGCCTCCGGGGCTGCGCCGGCTCGACCTCTCCCACGACACCCGGCTCGACAGTGGGCGGTTCGCGCTGCTGCACGAGGCCGATCTGGTGCCGGACGGCGGAGAGCACGGCGCCGGATACCTCCTGTGGGAGCGGACGGTGCCCAAGGACGACTGGTTCATGGCGCACCACTTCCGCTTCGATCCGGTGATGCCCGGTTCGGTGGGTGTGGAGGCGCTGTTCCAGTCCGTCGCGGCGTACGCGCTGCACACCGGCCTCGCCGATGCCCTGCCGGGCCCGGCCGCGCGGCCCGCGGCCCACGTCGAGCTGGCCTGGAAGTACCGAGGGCAGATCACTCCCGGTCACCGCCGGATGCGCGGCGAGGTTCATATCCGCCGGGTGGAGCCTTGTGGCGACGGTCTTCTCCTGGTCGCCGACGGCAGCGTATGGCGCGACGACCTGCGGATCTACCAGGTGGACAACATCGGCGTCGAGATCCTGCCGCCCGGCGGGACGGCGGAAGGGCAGGTGCCGCGATGACGGTGCGATACGACCCGGACGGGGTGTACGCCGTCCTCGCCGACCTGGACGCCCCCTGCTACATCGTCCGGAACGGGGACCGGATCGGCGCCACCGCCGAACCTCCCGTCCCGGGCAGCCTGTTGACCCCGCTGGCCGTCGCCGGGCCGATGCCGTCCACCCAGCTCGGCGACTCCGGCTTCCGGCGCCGGCACGGGGTGTCCCATGCGTATCTTGCCGGTTCCATGGCCGCCGGTATCGCCTCCGAGGAGTTGGTGGCCGCGCTGGCCCGCGCCGGTTTCCTCGCCTCGTTCGGCGCCGCGGGCCTGTCGCCCGAGCGGGTCGAGCGGGCCCTGACCCGGCTCGCTCGCGAGATCCCCGGTTTGCCCTACGCCGTCAATCTCATCCACACACCGCACGCCCCGCGCCTGGAGCGGGCGGTTGTCGACCTCTTTCTGAGTCACCGGCTGCGCTGCGTCGAGGCCTCGGCGTTCGTCCAGCTCACCCCCGATCTGGTCCGCTACCGGGTGGCGGGTCTTCGCCCCGGCCCCGGGGGCGGGGCATACGCCGAGAACCGGCTGATCGCCAAGGTGTCCCGCGCCGAGGTGGCCGAGCTGTTCCTCCGGCCGGCCCCCGAACCGATGGTCCGCGCCCTGTTCGACCGGGGCGAGATCACCGCCGAACAGGTGACGCTGGCGCGGCTGGTCCCGATGGTGGACGACCTGACCGTCGAGGCGGACTCCGCGGGGCACACCGACCGCCGCCCGCTGATCACCGCGCTGCCCGCGATGCTGCGGCTGCGGGACCGCATCACCCGCGAGCTCGGCCCCGCGACGCCTCCCGTACGGGTCGGCGCGGCCGGCGGCATCGGCACTCCGGAGGCGGCCCTGGCCGCCTTCAGCCTCGGCGCCGCGTACGTCGTCACCGGCTCGGTCAACCAGGCCTGTCTGGAGGCGGGCACCTCACCGGCGGTCAAGGCGCTGCTCGCCGCGGCCGGGCCCGCCGACTACGCGATGGCCCCGGCCGCCGACATGTTCGAGGTGGGCGCCGAGGTCCAGGTCCTGCGCAGCGGCAGCCTTTTCGCCGGCCGGGCGCGCCGGTTGCACGAGCTCTACCGCGCCCACGCCGGCCTGGACGAACTGCCCGCCGCGGACCGCCGGCGCCTGGAGACGAAGGTGTTCCAGCGCCCGCTGTCCGAGGTCTGGCGGGAGACCGCGGACTATCTCACCGAGCACCACCCCGAACAACTCCTCCGCGCCGAACTCGACGCCAGGCACCGGATGGCCCTGGTCTTCCGCTGGTACCTCGGCCAGTCGTCCCGCTGGGCCGTCAGCGGCGCCGAGCGCACCGGCGACTACCAGGTCTGGTGCGGTCCGGCGATGGGCGCGTTCAACGACTGGGCGGCGGGCTCCGTCCTGGCCGACCCCGGCCGACGCCATGTCGCGGACGTGGCGCGCCACCTGATGCACGGCGCCGCGTTCCACCGCCGCCTCGCCCACCTCCGCTTCAGCGGGGTACGGATCCCGGCGGCCTGCGCCACCTACCGGCTGCCGTCGGCGCCCTCGGCGGTGCCCGACCCGGCCGGAATCGCCCCTAGCTGACACCATGTTCGCGGGCCGAGGTGGCGATGGAGTTCTCCGGCGGCGGCGAGGGGAGCACGCTCAGCGGAACGCGGCGACATTGCGGGCGGCCCAGTCGGCGAAGGGGCGCGGGGCGCGGCCGAGGACCCGCTGGACGTCCGGGCTGACGCGCAGCTCGGCCGGGCTCGGGGAACCGAGGATGTCCAGAGTGTCGTCGGCGAGCTCCGCCGGCATGCTCTGGACCATGGCGGCCTTGGCCTCGTCGCGGGTGAGCTCGTGAAACCTCACCGGCGAACCCAGCGCGGCGGCGATGGCCTCCGCCTGCTGGCGCGGAGTGATCACCTCCGGGCCGGTCAGCTCGTACACGCCGCCGGTGTGCCGGTCGTCCAGCAGGCAGGCCGCCGCGACCGCGGCGATATCCGCCGGGTCGATGATCGGCACCCCGACGTCGCCGAAGGGTGCGGCGACGACCTGTTGCGCGCGGACGGACTCGGCCCACCACAGGGCGTTGGAGGCGAAGCCGCCCGGCCGCAGGATGGCCCACTCCAGGCCGGACTGCCGCAGCATGTCCTCCAGCTCGCGCACCGCGATCCGCGTGGGGCCGAAGGGCCTGGTCACCACGCCCAGCGTGGAGAGCAGGACGACCCGGCGGACCCCGCTGACCGCAGCTTCGCCGATGATGTCGGCAGGGCCGGCTCCAGTGGCGTGCAGGTCGCCGGACAGCAGCAGGAACAGCGCCTTCGCCCCGGCCAGCGCGGGCCTGAGGCCGGTCGGCTCGGCCAGGTCGGCCACCACGTGGCGGACGCCGTTCGGCACCGCCGCCGTGTGCCGTGACACCGCCGTCACCTGCCGGCCCGCCTCGACCAGCGCCTGCGTCAACGGCCGGCCGATGTTCCCGGTAGCCCCGGTCACCACGATCATGATCAGCTCCTTGTCAGGTGTCCTCTGTGGCCTTCACGCTAGGAGCAAGGGCTAACTTTCGGTAAGGACATACCTTGAGGTAAGCTCATGACATGGCGGGAGGCATGCAGCACAGACAGCCCGAGACCGGGGAGCGGTATGACGTGTTTCACACCGACTGCCCCGCGCGCGATGTGGTCGACCATGTGACCAGCAGGTGGGGCGTCTGGGTGCTGATCTCCTTGCGGCGCAGCGACCTCCGGTTCTACGAGCTGCGCGAGAGCATCCAGGGCATCAGCGAGAAGATGCTCGCCCAGACCCTGCGCGCGCTGGTCCAGGACGGCCTGGTCTGGCGCAAGGTCGAGCCGACGACGCCGCCCCAGGTCACCTACGGGCTGACCGAGTTCGGCCGGGACGTCGGCGAGCCGCTGACGGAGCTGTTCGACCGGATCACACAGCGGCTCTCGCCGCGCGGCGCGGGATAGCGCGGTAGCGGCAGGCCCGGCGCCGACGGGATCACGGCGACGGTCCGTCCCCTCGCCACGGGTTGGGGCGGCGAGGAGACGGACCGTACGGGTCAGATCGGGACGATGGCCGGTCAGCCGAACTGGCCGGGCTGGTAGCCCCCGGCGGGCTGCTGGTTGATGACGTTGATGCGGTTGTAGGCGTTGATGACGGCGATGAGGGAAATCAGGGCGACAAGCTGCTCCTCGTCGAAGTGCTTGGCAGCGTTGGCCCACGCCTCGTCCGTGACACCACCGGCCGCGTCGGCGATACGGGTGCCCTGCTCCGCCAGCTCCAGTGCGGCGCGCTCGGCGTCGGTGAAGACCGTGGCCTCGCGCCAGGCCGCGATCAGGTTGAGGCGCAGCGAGGTTTCCCCGGCGAGGGCGGCCTCTTTAGTGTGCATGTCAGTGCAGAAGCCGCAGCCGTTGATCTGGCTCGCGCGGATCTTCACCAGCTCCTGCGTGGCGGCCGGCAACGTCGAGTCCGACACCGCCTTACCGGCCGAGTTGATGTGCTTCAGCACCTTGCCCGCGAGGGGATTGCCGAAGTAGTTGAGACGCGATTCCATGGTGATCTCCTAACCATGTTGCGGATACACACTACTGACCGGGCACCCCGGCAAAGTGCGACAGGGCTGGCGCGTGACGTGCGTCTCACCATGCAGCGGGCCCAGCCGCGCGCCCCGCGTCCCCCTGCGGGCTGAGCGATCGCAACTGTCACACAAGGCGTGACCAGCCGGTCAACTGGTCATCCGTAACCCAACGTCGACGGAGCCCTGCTGTGACTGACCCGATCCAGCCGCCCAATCTGTCCACCGAAAAGGACTTCGCCGGGACATCCTTCTCTCCCATCTACACAACGACGGTCACCGTCAGCGGTGGGACAGCAAGTCATGGGCGGGCCTCGGGGAGGGCGCGATCGGACGACGGGGTCCTGGACCTCAGTCTGCGGATGCCCGCCGAGCTGGGGGGAGACGGCCAGGGGACGAATCCGGAGCAGTTGTTCGCCGCCGGTTTCGCGGCCTGCTTCCACGGAGCGCTGAGCCTGGTGGCACGGCAGGCCGCGCTCGACCCCTCCACCATCTCCGTAGAGGCGACCGTGGCCTTTGGGCGGGACCCGGAAGACGGCGGCTATCTGCTGCGCGTCGATCTGGTGGTCTCATGGCCGGGCACCGATCCGGAGATCGCCGCTCCCCTGCTGGAGAAGGCGGACTCGCTGTGCCCCTACGCCAGGATGGCCTGGCGGGGAACGCCGACCACCATCACGCTGGCCTCCTAGGCTTTCGTCCGGGTAGCCGCCATGTGCTGTTGTCCGGCAGCGCATGGCGGCGCCTCACCGGCCCGGATCACAGCCGTATCGATTCACAATCGATTCACAGCGGGAACCACAGGTCGGCGTCGGCTGCCTCCTCTTTGCGGATGGCGAAGACGGCGATGTCGTTCTTCCGCGAACTCTGCGGTGGCAATGCGGCGATGGCGGGGTGATCACCCGTGGCGAACGGCTCGCTCCGGCTCCCGGCGGGCGACTCGAAGTACTCGGCGTTGATGGCCTTGTACTGCGCCCACTGTTGCGGGAGGTCGTCTTCGTAGAAGATCGTTTCTACGGGGCAGACCGGCTCACAGGCATGGCAGTCCACGCACTCGGCAGGGTTGATGTAGAGCGTGCGATCGCCTTCGTAGATGCAGTCCACAGGGCATTCGGCGACACACGCTCTGTCCTTGACATCAATGCAGGGCTGCGCGATGACACACGTCACCCCATCCTCCTTCGTCCGGGCGAGAACCGACTGGTGAGCGTGGCGCGACAGGTGTTCTCTGGGAATATGACCAGGAACCCCTCGCTGGTGTGACAGCGGCGCGGATGCCCCACCCGTAGTGGTCAGGCCCCCCGGTTGTCACAAGATGAGGGGCGACTCGGTCTGGTGGATGACTCTCACACCATGGCTCGCAGCTGCGACATCCGAGATGAGGAACATCGTGTCCCCCGAGAATACTTACGTGATCGTCGGAGGCGGTCTGGCCGCGGGCAAGGCGGCGGAGGCGCTCCGGGAGCACGGCCACAGCGGCCGGCTCATCATCATCGGCGACGAGCGGGAACAGCCGTACATCCGGCCACCGCTGTCCAAGGGCTATCTGCTGGGCAAGGAAGAGCGCGATTCGATCTTCGTACACCCCGCGGACTGGTACGCGGAGCACGATGTCGAACTGCGCCTGGGCACCAGCGCGCGGGCGATCGATACACGGGCCCAGCAGGTGGAGTTGGACAACGGGGACCGGGTGTCCTACGCCAAGCTGCTCCTGGCCACCGGTTCGTCTCCGCGTCGTCTGTCCATCCCCGGAGCGGACCTCGACAACGTTCTGTATCTGCGCCGGGTGGGGGACAGCGAACGGCTCAAGTCCGCCTTTGTCGAGGGGGCGAAGATCGTCGTCATCGGCGGCGGATGGATCGGGCTCGAGACCGCCGCGGCGGCCCGGATGGCCGGGGCGGAGGTGACGGTGCTCGAACACTCGGAGCTCCCGCTGCTGAAGGTACTCGGACGCGAGGCCGCCGAAGTGTTCGCCGGCCTGCACACCGACCATGGCGTCGTGCTGCGCCCCAACGCGCAGGTGGAATCCCTCACCGGAACGCAGGGCCGGGTGGCCGGGGTCCGGCTCGCCGATGGCACCCACCTCGCCGCGGACGCGGTGGTCGTGGGCATCGGCATCACACCCAACGTCCAACTGGCCCAGGAGGCGGGCCTGGACGTGCGCAACGGCATCGTCACCGATGAACACCTGCGGACCTCGGTGGCCGGCATCTACGCCGCTGGCGATGTCGCCAACGCCTACCACCCGCTGCTCGGCCGCCATCTGCGTGTGGAGCACTGGGCCAACGCACTGCACCAGCCGCGCACGGCGGCGCTGAGCATGCTCGGCAAGGACGCTGTGTACGACAGGCTGCCGTACTTCTACACGGACCAGTACGACCTGGGCATGGAGTACACGGGTTACACGGAACCCGGCGGCTATGACCGCGTCGTCTTCCGTTTCCGTGGCGAGCCGGCCGAGCGGCGGTTCATCGCCTTCTGGATGTCGGGCAACCGCGTACTGGCGGGGATGAGCGTCAACATATGGGACGTCATCGATCCGATCCGGTCCCTCATCACCTCCGGAGCCGACGTCGATGACACGCTCCTCGCCGACCCGGACGTCCCCCTGGACCGTATCGGATGACAACGTGTGGGTGTCACAGATACCCGAACCACCTGGTCGTAGTGGATGACAACCCCCGCGATCGGAGTAAACAGTGGCTGTGATCGAACGACGTCTTGCCACCACCGTGCTGGTGATCGGTACAGGAGGGGCGGGACTGCGAGCGGCGATCGAACTGGCCGAGTCCGGTGTCGACGTCCTCGCCGTCGGCAAACGCCCCAAGGATGATGCCCATACGGCACTCGCCGCCGGAGGAATCAACGCGGCCCTGGCCACGATGGACCCCGAGGACAGCTGGCAGCAGCACGCCGCCGACACCCTCAAGGAGAGCTATCTGCTCGCCGACCCCCGCACCACCCAGATCGTCACCCAGGGCGCGGCCCGGGGCATCGACGACCTGGAGCGGTACGGGATGGCCTTCGCCCGGGAAGGGGACGGCCGGATCTCCCAGCGCTTCTTCGGCGCGCACAAGTTCCGGCGCACCGCCTTCGCCGGTGACTACACCGGTCTGGAGATCCAGCGCACGCTCATCAGACGCGCGGAGCAACTCGATATCCCGGTGCTCGACGGCGTCTACATCACTCGGCTCCTGGTGCATGACGGTGCCGTCTTCGGCGCCTACGGCTTCGACCTCACCCATGGGACGCGCTATCTCATCCATGCCGACGCCGTCATCCTCGCGGCGGGTGGCCACACCCGCATCTGGCGGCGTACGTCCTCACGACGTGACGAGAACACCGGTGACTCGTTCCGGCTGGCCGTGGAGGCCGGAGCCCGGCTGCGCGACCCTGAGCTGGTTCAGTTCCATCCCTCCGGGATCATCGAGCCGGAGAACGCGGCAGGCACCCTGGTCAGCGAGGCCGCGCGCGGTGAGGGCGGTGTACTGCGCAACGCGCTCGGGGAGCGGTTCATGACCCGCTACGACCCCGAGCGCATGGAGCTGTCCACCCGCGACCGGGTGGCCCTCGCCTCGTACACGGAGATCAAGGAGGGACGCGGGACCCCCAACGGCGCGGTGTGGCTCGATGTCTCTCATCTGCCACGGCAGACGATCATGACGCGGCTCCCCCGGGTCTACCAGACCCTTCTGGACCTGCAGATGCTGGACATCACCCGCGAGCCCATCGAGATCGCACCCACCGCGCACTATTCGATGGGCGGGGTCTGGGTACGGCCCGAGGACCACAGCACGGACGTCCGCGGCCTGTACGCGATCGGTGAGGCGTCGAGCGGGCTGCACGGCGCCAACCGCCTCGGTGGCAACAGTCTCATCGAATTGCTGGTCTTCGGCCGGATCACGGGCCAGGCCGCCGCCGCCTATTCGGAGGCGCTGGCAGCGCAGCCGCGGTCGGCGTCGGCGGTGGCCCGGGCCCGTGCCGAGATCGACGATCTGCTCGCGGCGGACGGACCGGAGAACGTCCGGGCCCTGCAGCGCGCCATCCGTAACACCATGACCGAGCATGCGGGAGTCGTACGCGACGAAGAGGGGCTGCTCGCCGGGCTGGCGGAGCTCACCGCGATCGAGAAGAGGATGGAAGACGTCGGCGTCCACCCCGATATCGCCGGTTATCAGGATCTCGCGCACGCCTTCGATCTCAAGTCGGCCGCCCTGGCGGCCCGGGCCACGCTCGAAGCGGCGCTCGAGCGCCGTGAGACCCGCGGCTGCCACAACCGCAGCGACTACCCGGACCTCGACCCCGCTCTGCAGGTCAACCTTGTCTGGTCCCCGACGACGGGTGTCGCCCACGAGAGCATTCCGCCCATCCCGGACGAGATTTCCGCGCTGATGGAGGATGTCTCGACCGAAGGAAAGCTCGTCGAGTGACATCCGTTCCGCCTCGCCGACAGCTGTTGAATCTCCGCGGCCGTCTGTCACACATGGCGCGGCTGTCCGGTCTCCCTAGTGAAGGTATGACAACATCCGAAAGGTTTCCATGATGAAGGTTGTAGTGATCGGTGGTACCGGGCTCATCGGCTCGAAGCTGGTCGGCAAGCTCACCGAGCACGGGCACGAGGCGGTCGCGGCCGCGCCCAACACCGGCGTCAACACGCTGACGGGCGAGGGCCTGGCCGAGGTCCTGGAGGGCGCGTCGGTCGTGGTCGACGTGTCCAACTCCCCCTCGTTCGAGGACGCGGCCGTGATGGACTTCTTCCGCACCTCGACCACCAACCTGCTGAAGGCGGAGGCCGAGGCCGGTGTGACACACCATGTGGCGCTGTCCGTGGTCGGCACCGAGCAGCTGCAGGAGAGCGGGTACTTCCGCGCCAAGCAGGCGCAGGAAGAACTGATCAAGGCGTCCGGGATCCCGTACTCCATCGTCCACGCCACCCAGTTCTTCGAGTTCGCGAAGGGGCTCGCCGACGGGGTCACCGACGGCGACACCGTGCGTCTGCCCGCCGGGAAGATCCAGCCCATCGTCTCCGACGACGTGGCCGCGGGCGTCGGCCGCACCGCGGTCGGTACCCCGGTCAACGGTGTGGTGGAGGTCGCGGGCCCTGAGGCCTTCGAGCTCGAGGACTTCATCCGCATGGGACTCGCCGCGAAGAACGACTCCCGCAAGATCGTCACTGACCCGAAGGCCACGTACTGGGGTGCCGAGCTGCAGGAGACCACGCTCCTGCCGGGCCCTGACGCGCACATCGCCGAGACCAAGTTCGCCGACTGGCTCGCACAGCAGCAGTGAGCCCTGCCAGTGGCCGTCTCGCCCCCGCGCCGTTCCTACTGTGTGGAACGGC